>DUUI01000069.1 GCA_012841625.1 Erysipelothrix sp.
TAAAAAAAGCACATCATAGGAAGGAAATTTGGGGGGACCTTCCTACAAAGTGCATTCATATTATAACCTAATTAGGCTTTGTATAACAATTAAATTTGTTCTAATTGATTAACCTTCTTAGCAAATTCAACAAAAGCTTCAGCTGTTTGTCTAACAAAACCTAGAGTTATATCATCTAACTCTAATTCACCAGCTTCATTAACTTTATGTTGAACACCAGAAATAGTCGCACGTGGCTGAGGCATAACATGTACATTCATATAAGTAAGATATGAACGTAAGTTTTCTTGAGGAGTAATAGTACCACTCACACCAACAGTAGCCCCCATCAAGCCAGCAGGCTTACCAACAAGAACTTTTTCCATTGTTTCAAAATTTACAGGACGGCTAATCCAATCTATAACATTTTTCAAAGCACCCGGAATTCCTTGGTTATATTCAGGAACAAAGAACAACACTCCATCCGCTTCTTTAATGGCTTCTCTAACTCTTACAACTGAGTCTGGGGTTGGGAATTCTGTGTCTTGGTTAAAAACAGGAACATCCGTATAATCTAAATCGATTAAATCGACTCCTTCAGGTAATAAACTTTTTACTGTATTTAGTAATTTACGATTGTACGACTCTTTACGCAAACTACCAACAATTCCAACTAATTTCATTTTTAAATATTCCTCCATTTAGTCAACTACATTAGTATAAGAAGGTTATACTTTATTATCAAATAAAATGCTTGATTTAAGAATAAAAATAAGCTATAATTTGAACAGTTGAACAAGTATTCAAGGGAGGGCCTATGGAAAAGTTAGCATCATTCTTCAAAGTATTGGGGGACTCAACCCGATTAAAGATCTTACAAACGCTTATGAAATCAGATAAAAGCGTCGGTACTATAGCAACCGATTTAGATATGACTGTCTCAGCCATTAGCCATCAGCTAAGAGTTTTAAAAGACCACAGACTTGTCAAAGGCACAAAAGATGGTAAAGAAGTTATTTATTCGTTAGACGACCACCATGTCCATACCATATTAGAAATGGGACACACCCATCTATCAGAGGTAAAATATGATTAAATATCGTGTAGGAAACTTAACCTGTAGTAATTGTGCCTCAAAAATAGAAAAAGCTGTCTCAAACTTACCAGACGTCAAAGGTGCATCCATTAATTTAATGGGTGAAAGCATCCATATCGATACAGAACATGACTCAAGCGAACTTCTATCTAACGTTCAAAACATAGCTGATTCAATCGAACCAGGCACAACTATCACTAAAATAGACGATGAACATGTCCACCAAGACGACGAAAGACCACTCTGGTTTGACCTTGGAATTTCACTTTTATTATTTATAATGGGCTTAGGTAACATTTTTGGACTCGGCACTTATTTTTATGTTGCAGCCTTCTTATTATCAGGCTATCGAGTCATACTCAAAGCATTTAAAAACATCATAAGACTCGATTTCTTTGATGAAAACTTCCTGATGACAATCGCAACTTTTGGTGCACTAGCCATTGGTGAAACAATGGAAGCTGCCGCTGTTATGGTCTTTTATATGATAGGTGAAACGCTACAACACTCAGCTGTACACCAATCTAAAAAGAATATTCTAGGCTTAATCGATAATACAACAAGCCCAGTCACATTGACTGACGGCACAGCCATAGATCCACGCTTAATCAAAATCGGCCAAGTTATACGAGTCGTATCAGGTGAAAAAATCCAATTAGATGGTGTCGTCGTATCAGGTGAATCCTATCTAGACACTAAAGCACTTACCGGTGAATCAGTCCACAGAAAAGCTGAAGTAGGCCAACAAGTCTTTGCCTCAATGATTAACCATGAAGGAACATTAGACATTAGTGTGTCAGAAGTATACGACAATTCAGTAATGTCAAAAATGATTGAAACACTTCAAAACGCACCAGCCAAAAAAGCCAAAACAGAAAAAATGATTACCCGATTCTCACGAATCTATACACCTATCGTAGTCGCCTTAGCTGCAATCATCGCATTTGTGTTTCCATTAATATTTACTGATGTATCATCCACGACTTGGATCCATAGATCACTAATATTTTTAGTCGCTTCATGCCCATGTGCCCTAGTTGTATCCGTCCCACTCAGTTACTTCGCAGGCTTAGGCAAAGCCAGCAAAGAACAAATCCTTGTCAAAGCAGCTTCTCACTTTGAAGAAGCATTAAATATAAAGAACATTTACTTTGATAAGACCGGAACAATCACCAAAGGTAATTTCACAGTCACACACCAAACAAATTCAAGAGCACTCTATCTAGCAGCACTCTTAGAACAATATTCAAAACACCCAATCGCATTAGCTATCCTGGAAGCTAACCAAAAACCACTCGTAGACACAATCACACGCTTCAGGGAAATTAGTGGACAAGGACTCGCAGGAATAATAGAAGGCAAAACAATCTATGTTGGAAATGAAAAACTAATGATGAACCAAAACATAGACTACACAGAAAACACCAACATTGGAAGTATCGTCTATGTCGCATTAGACAATGAATTTATAGGAAGCATTGTTATCGCAGACGAAATCAAAGAAACAAGTGCATCAGCAATTTCCAATCTAAGTCAAAACTATACTCTATCAATTCTAAGCGGAGATAACGAAAACTTTGTCTCAAGAATCTCCAACACGGTAGGAATCACTAGTTACCATGCATCACTCTATCCAGAAGACAAACTAAATATTGTCAAACAAGATAAAGAACCCAAGATGGTCATAGGAGATGGCATCAACGACGCACTCGTCCTACAAGAAGCAGACTTAGGAGTAGCTATGGGACAACTTGGCTCTGATATCGCCATAGAAACAGCCGACATTGTCTTAGCCAATGATGACCTACAACAATTAGATACTTTCTTTAAGATATCTAAGAAAACACACCATATCGTCATTCAAAATATCACACTCGCACTCGTCGTTAAATCAATTGTCCTTCTACTAGGAACATTAGGATTAACCAATATGATTGTCGCAGTCTTTGCTGATGTAGGAGTTACTTTACTCGCTGTATTAAACGCATTAAGAACCATGAGATAAATTGCATATGATAAATGTGAGACAAGAAAGACTCTTAAATGTCTTGCTAACCTCTCTGGTACCTGTTTCAGTAAAAACTTTCAAAGAACAAGAGAATGTTAGTGAACGAACCATAAGATATGATCTAGAAAAAATCAAATCATATCTACTTTCTCATGGAATAACTCATTTTAATAAAAGAGCTGTTGGATATTATTTAGATTTAAATGATATACAGATGCAGGATTTAACTCAGTAATAAAACTCTTTTATGAGTCATTAAAAATTATTGTGATTTAGGGGTAGTATTCACCAAAATATTACCCCTTTTCTTTTCGTATTTTGTGATTAATGGACTATAATATAGTCATGAGATAAAAGGAGACAAAGAAAATATGTTAAAAAGAAGTGAAGTACCAGTCGAACAAACATGGGATTTAACCAGTTTATTTGAAACAGAAGAAAAATACGAACAACAAATCGAAAAATCAATACAGCTAGCAGACGCTTTTGTAGAAAATTATAAAGGAAAACTAAACAATGCTGAAATAATCAACCGAGCATTAACAGACTACAGAGAATTTAGAGAAGTCTTTGGCCTAGCTGCTGCCTATATGAGCCTAAATGTCTCAACCGATTTAAACGATCCAAAGAACCAAGAAAGACAAGGAAATTTTGGCGTCATCGCATCAAACATAAGTTCCTTGCTCTCATTCTTTGAATCAGAACTCATTCAAATAGACGAAACAGTCTTAAAAGAAGCCGCAACTCTAGACTCACAACATGACCATTACCTAACCGAGCTATTAAAAGATAAACCTCACTATTTGCACCCAGAAGCAGAAAAAGCACTCGCAGCGGCTTCAGGTGTCCTAAACTTTGCCCCAAATATCTACAACACCATCAAATTAGGTGATATGGACTTCGGAGCTTTTGAAGTAAACGGCAAAGAATACCCACTCTCATTTGTCCTATTCGAAAATGAATATGACTATGACTTAGATCATGATATAAGACGCGCAGCGCATAAGAAATTTTCAGAAGTTTTAAGCAAATACTCAAAATCAACCGCCATGAACTATCTTAACCATGTCCGCATGGAAAAAACCATGGCCACACTCCGTGGATTTGACTCAGTCTTAGACTATCTTCTAGACATGCAAGACGTCGACCGTGACCTATACAACCGTCAAATCGATGTCATCATGGAAAAATTCGCACCAGTCGCTCGAAAATACGTTACCTTACTAAAAGACATTCATGGCTTAGACAAGATGACATTCATGGACTTAAAACTTGTCGTCGATCCAGAGTTCGAACCAGAAATAACCATCGAAGAATCAAGAGACTACCTCTTAAGAGGACTTGCACCACTAGGCCAAGATTATCTAGACATGGTCAACCGAGCCTATGATGAACGCTGGGTAGACTTTGTCCAAAACCAAGGCAAAGGAACCGGAGCCTTTTGTTCAAGCCCATATGGAACACATCCATATATCTTAATATCATGGACCTCAAGAATGAGAGAAGTCTTTGTTATGGCACACGAATTAGGACACGCCGGACATTTCTACAACGCTCATCAACACCAAAACATCTTCGACAGTCGTCCAAGCATGTACTTTATAGAAGCACCATCAACCATGAACGAATTAATCATGGCTACTCAATTATTCAAAGAAACAAACGACCCACGCATGGAACGCTGGATCAACTCAACACTCATCGCTAGAACTTATTACCATAACTTTGTCACACATCTACTCGAAGCTCACTTCCAACGAAAAGTGTATAATTTAGTTGATGCAGGCAAAGGCTTCACAGCAGATACACTAAACAAAATGATGAAAGAAACCTACCAAGAATTCTGGGGAGACGCCGTCGAAATAACAGACGAAGCACAATATACATGGATGAGACAAATCCATTACTACAAAGGACTCTATCCATACACATATTCAGCAGGACTAACCATCGCTACAAATGTACGAAACAGAATCGTAGAGGAAGGCCAACCAGCCATCGACGACTGGCTAGAAGTCCTAAGAGCAGGCGGAACCAAAACACCAACAGAACTAGCAGCCATGGCTAAAGTAGACATCACAACAGACCAGCCACTACTAAACACCATTGATTATCTTGACCACGTTGTAAACGAAATCATCCGTTTAACAGATCAATTAAATAAACAATGAACTTAAGTGCAACACAAACAGTCATGCCCACTAGGGATGACTTAAGCTTCCAAGAAACAAACTGTGGATACTCATTAACAGACGCACAACTAGAAGCAGACAGATGTCTACAATGTAAACATCAACCTTGTGTCACAGCCTGTCCAATCCATGTCCCAATCCCACAATTTATTAAAAAAATAGGAGAAAACGACTTAGAAGCAGCCTATGATATAATCACCAGCCGCTCCAACTTTCCTAATTTTTGTTCACGCGTATGCCATGTCGAACATCAATGCCAAGGATCATGTGTCAGAGCCATTAAAGGTGAATCAGTAGCGATCAATCATCTTGAAAGATTTGTCTCAGACCATATGAGTCAAAAACGCCTCATTAAACAAGCATCTATAGACAAAAAAATAGCCGTCATCGGATCAGGACCAAGCGGACTTGCCTGTGCCTCAGACTTAGCACAATTAGGCTATCAAGTAGACATCTACGAAAAAGAAGCCTACGCCGGAGGTATAGTATCCTACGGTGTTCCAGAATATCGCTTACCACATAGATGGGTATATCTAGAAATAGAAAAAATCAAAGAACTAGGTGTACACTTCTTTTACAACTCAATTTTAGGCAACAATATTAATCTTGATGTTCTAAAAGAAAACTATGACGCTATTTATATCGCAATCGGAGAAGAAAAAATGGTTCCACTCAATGTACCAGGTGAAAACCTCCCACATGTCTATAATTCATTCAACTACTTAAAAAAAGTATTCGAAAACAAAATAGATGACCTACTGGATTTCAAAAAAGTCATCGTCATAGGCGGAGGAAACACAGCCATGGACTGTGCTCGATGCGCCAAACGATTCGGTGCAGATGTCACAATAGTCTACCGAAGACTTTATGAAGACATGCCAGCCTCAGCTTCAGAAATACAAGAAGCAAGCAAAGAAGGAATCAACTTTGAATTTCTAGCAAGTCCAGTCGAAATTAGAGAAGACTCAATTATCTTAACAAAAAGAGAAGTCATCTCAACAGACAAACAAGGACGAAACAAAACAGTCGAGATTCCAAACTCAAACTATTCAATAGAAGCTGACGCAATTATCTTAGCATTAGGCTCAAAACCAGATATGAGATTAAGAAATAAACTAGGCATACAAACAGATCCAAAAGGACGAGTCTTAATCAATGACGACTACCAAACATCAATCAGTAATATATATTCAGGTGGAGACATGGTAAGGGGAGCCGACACCGTCGTTAGAGCAATTGATGCTGGTAAAAAAGCAGCCAAAAACATACACGAAAAAATCTTAGAACCACACTAAGATTTTTTTAAACTATAATTTAGGAACATTCATATGTAACAACTACTATAAGGTATGAAACAGTACAAAGGCTATAAATTTAGAATCTACCCAACCACAGAACAAGAAAACTTCTTCGCGAAGTCTTTTGGTTGTGTACGAAAAATCTACAATCTATTACTCGAAGATAAAATGAATCTCTATGAATCAAAACAAACAAATAAAAGAAACAAACCACAACACTATTTCATAGAATATCCATATTTAACAGAAGTTGATCAAACAGCTCTTCTCTATGCCCAACGACATTTAGATA
>DUUI01000070.1 GCA_012841625.1 Erysipelothrix sp.
ATTTTTTCAATTAGGTCCTTTTAAAGCAAACCTGTGAGCTTGCTAAAGGAGAAGAATATGTGATCTCGAAGGTCCTAATTCACTAGGGCCTTTTATTATGCCCGAGAAAGGAAAAAGAGATGAGCGTAAAAACTGATTTATTGTATGACATCAACGACAAACCACCTGTAGGAAAGGCTTTGTTATTGAGTTTTCAACACGTCTTTGCCATGTTTGGAGCAACGATACTTGTTCCCATCTTGGTTGGACTTCCGGTTTCAGTTGCATTATTTTGTAGTGGGATTGGAACTATTATTTATTTAGTAATTACAGGCTTTAAGGTTCCCGTTTACTTAGGTAGTTCATTTGCTTATATTGCAGCTATGCAATACGCAATTAGTGCTATGGGTGGAGATGTTTCCGCTTCGCAAACAGGAATCTTTTTAATAGGTTTAATTTATGTAATAATCGCTGCCTTGCTAAAAGTGACAGGGGCAGATTGGTTGAATAAACTATTACCACCTATTGTTATTGGCCCATTGATTATTGTTATAGGACTTGGATTATCTGGAACAGCTGTAAGTCAGGCTGGATTTGTCCCTGGAGGTTCACCTAAGACTATGTTGGTGGCTACTGTTACATTTCTCATTACTGCTTTTGTTTCAACCAAAGCGAAGGGAATCTTTAAGATTATTCCATTCTTAAGTGGAATTGTTTTAGGATATATCTTTGCGGTAATGATGGGAGAAGTTGATTTTAGTGGAGTAGTAGAATCAGTCAATGGTCCTTTGTTTGGTCATATCATTCGTTTCCCAGATTTCTATTTACCATTTAGTACCAATGGAATGTTCAATGAATATCAATTTTACTTTGGTCCTGAAACATTAGCAATCCTGCCTATCTCAATTGTTACAGTTTCTGAGCATATTGGCGATCATACAGTCTTAGGTCAAATTACAGGTCGGAATTTTCTAAAAGATCCTGGTTTGAATAAAACTTTAGCAGGTGATGGAATCGCAACCTCAGTATCAGCCTTCCTTGGAGGTCCAGCCAATACAACTTACGGAGAAAATACTGGAGTGGTTGGAATGACTAAGGTAGCTAGTACTTCAGTTATCTTTGGAGCGGCTGTGATTGCCATGCTACTAGGTTTCTTTAATCCGATTCAAGCACTAATCATAAGTATTCCTAGTTCAGTTTTAGGAGGTATTTCATTACTACTGTATGGTGTTATTGCCAGTAATGGTTTAAGAGTTCTTATTGATAATCAAGTAGACTTCAATAAACAACGTAATTTAATTATTGCTTCAGCGATGATGGTGCTAGGCTTAGGGGGTGCAGTTCTACCATTAACAGATCTTGCTTCATTATCTGGCACTGCTATAGCAGCACTGGTTGGAGTTATCTTAAATCTAGTTTTACCTAAAGAATAATGATAAATGGATGCTTCCAATTGGGTAGCATCCATTTTCCTCTTTACAAACTCTTTTTGTTTGTGTATAATCAATTCACTGGTCCCGTGGTGTAGCGGTTAACATGCCTGCCTGTCACGCAGGAGATCGCGGGTTCAATTCCCGTCGGGACCGCCATTATTTCTAACGACTTGTCTGATATGTGTCAGACTTTTTTATTACTCTTGTTGATGATATTCTTAGGTTACAGGAGGATTATCATGACACATTATCAAAACGTAATCATAGGATTTGGGAAGGCTGGTAAGACATTAGCAACCCATTTATCAGAAAAGAATGAAACAGTGGCACTTATCGAAAAGTCACAAGGAATGTATGGAGGAACATGTATCAATGTTGCTTGTATTCCTACTAAAGCATTGGTTTTTTCTGCTGAACAAGTGAAACACCAAGATTTAAGTTTCAAGGAAAAAGTAGCTCATTACAAAAAAGCAATCCAAGAGAAAAACGAAATAACAGAAACGTTACGTCAGGCTAATTATAATAAGGTTAACGATGCAAATGTCACCATCATTGATGGCGTGGCATCCTTTGTTGATAACACTACTTTGCTTGTTAATGATGAACATATTAAAGCTGATAAAATTTATATTAATACTGGATCAACTCCATATATTCCTGAAGTATTTAGACATACAGCCTATTATACGAGTGAAACTATTATGGAGCTTACTGAATTACCTGAACATCTAACCATTATTGGAGCGGGTTATATTGGGCTTGAGTTTGCGAGTATGTATCACAATTTTGGATCAAAGGTTTCAGTTGTTTCCAATAGTAATGATTTTATGCCAAAGGAAGATTTTGAAGTCGCACAAAAAGTCTTTCAACATATGAAGGCAATCGGCATTGATTTTTACTTTGAATCAACTGTCACAGATTTAAGTGATGGTGAAGTTATTATTAATAATGATACCGTCATCAAATCAGATGCAGTTTTAATTGCGACTGGCAGACTCCCAAATACCTCACAATTAAAGATGGAAAAGACTGATGTAGAAATGGATCGAGCAGCTGTTAAAGTTGACAATAAATTAAAAACCACGGTCGACCATATTTATGCGTTGGGTGATGTTAAGGGTGGTTTACAGTTCACATATATTTCCCTTGATGATTATCGCATCATCACAACTCATGAAAGAACGACAGACAATCGAGGTGATATCCCGTATACTGTCTTTATTGATCCACCACTGTCACGGGTTGGTTTAACAGAACAAGAAATAACGTCAGATATTAAAGTTGCCAAGATGCCAGTTGCTACTATTCCTAAAACTCATATCCTTAGAAATAAAGCTGGTTTCCTAAAAGTTATTGTCGAGGCACAAACAGATTTGATTCTAGGTGCTCATCTATTTTGTGAAGACTCATTTGAGATTATTAATATTATCCGCCTAGCGATGCAAACCAAAACACCTTATCAAGTATTGCGTGATGCTATTTATACTCATCCTAGTATGAGTGAAGCATTGAATGAATTATTGAATACGATTGTATAAAAAAAGAATCAACTGATTCTTTTTCTTTATTTTATCTTCACATTCCCCATTGATAGATTTACTTTTAGTTGTCTGGTTGAATCTTTCCCTTGGACAAAATAGGTATTCTTACCTGTTTGATTTAAGATAACATTAGGATTAGTGTTTTTAATATTTCCCATAGTGATATTGATTGTCATATCTGAGTGAAATTGATTCATATCTTCAAAATAAACATTCCCCATACTGTTTTTTATGATACCATAACCATCAAAATTATTGAGTCGAATTGTTCCCATGGATGCTTTAATATTCACATCTTTTTGAGGAGAGTTTATTTTTATATTACCCAATGAAGCAGTTACCTTTAAGTAATCAAATGATTCATTGATCTCAATATTACCTAAACTTGAGTGGACTTTTATATCGTTTAACGCTGCTTTTGGAATCTTTACTTCAATTTTGATTTTGATGCCATTATTCTTATGAATTCTTATTTCTTTCTCTTTTCCAAAATCAATTGTTAATGTACTTCCGGTTACAATCATTTGAATCTCTTCAATTTCAATATCACTATAGCCTTTGACTGTTGCTTCAAAATTATCATTATCTGATGGGCTAATCACAAGATTACCAATATTAGAATTAACAATTACTTCTTTGATGTTTGAGAAATATTGTTCCTTGCGTAAATTAATATAGGACGCTTCAGAACTCGTGTTATTAATAAATCTGAACGAACCAAACCCTTCCTTAAACTTATGACTAAAGAATGCTATGAGTATTGCTGATACAAGAAGACCGACCAAAATAACAAATAATAAAAACCAGAAGATTCCTTTGATTAAACTAGATGTAACATCAACTGCATATGGGAAGATTGTTATTAGACCGATAATGAATACTATAGAAATTAGTACTTTTAATATTGGACTATCGCTTAATTGCTCGCGCCATGAAACGGATGAATAACCTAAATATTCTTTAGCTACTTCTTTTGGGTTGCCTAATTCTCTGGCAATGTCTTGTTCAGATTTGCCCATATAAATACCGTTTTCAAAATGTTCATTATAGTCTTCAATAATTTCATCCACTATATGTGGTGGAAGGTTTTTTAAAGCTTTTCTAAGCTGTGCAATCCATTGTTTTCTAGTCATCGTTTTTTGCTCCTTGTAATAATTCCATAACACCTTTTGTAAAATTGTACACTTCACTCACTTGAAGTTTGGCTTCTTCTTGACCTTTTTTTGTGAGTTGATAATATTTTCTAGGCGGACCACTTGGTGATTCAACTAAATAAGTTATAACCCACTTTTGATCTCTTAATCTTTTTAACAATGGGTAAATTGTTCCCTCTGAAATTTCAATATACTTTGATATTGATTCAACAAGCTCATATCCATAGTAATCTTTTTGAGATAATAGGGACAGGACACAGGGCTCTAAGATTCCTTTTTTAAATTGAACATTCATTGGCCTTCCTCCAGTACCATTATACTATGCTGTACCTTTCATTGCAAGGTATTAAAGCATAAAAAAATCTTACCGAAGTAAGATTTAGGAAACTATTAAACTAAGTTCTTCACAGCATCTAATGCTGCTTCATAATTAGGTTCTTGTGAAACTTGATTATTGATATCAATATATCTAACAACATTGTCCTTATCAAGAATGATAACAGCTCTTGCTAGAAGTCTTAATTCTTTCATGACTAATCCATACTTATAACCAAAGTCTAAGTCTCTATGATCTGAAACTACTTGATGCCCTTTGATATCGAGTGCTTCACAGAATCGTTTCTGAGCAAATGGTAAATCAACAGTAATACTGACGATTTCGACATCATCAGATACTTGTGTTGTTTCATTATTAAAACGGATGGTTTGTAACTCACAGACTCGTGTATCTAAACTTGGAGCTATTGAGAGTACTTTAATCTTTCCATCTAAATCACTTAATTTTAAATCGCTTAGATCTTGTTTTAAGACTGTAAATTCAGGAGCAGTTTGTCCTACTTTTATTTCATCACCAACCAATGTGACTGGTAATTCTTTAAAGGATACTAATCCTTTTCTTTCATTCATACTATATTCCTCCTGTAACTATTCTATCAAGAACCAGGAAAAATACACTTATAACGATTGATAATCTTTTAACCTGGCTGATGTTAATACCTTATCTGGCCAATTAAGAAAAACTGCCATTCCTTTTTTAACAGTCATCATTTCACCTGTTAAAGAAAAAATCCATTCGGAAAGAATTGGTTCATGACCAACAAAGACCATCGTTTCATAGTGAGCATGTGCTTTTACACAGTCTTTCAGTTCATCAAGATCACCTGTTGCTAAAAAGTCGACTAATTCATAGTCTTGCGTCACATAGTCTGTTGTTTGATAAGCTCGTATAAGTGGTGAACTGAATACTTTTGTTGACGAAAAGTCTAGCTTATCTACTAAATATGGCATGTTCTTTTCTAAATCTTTTCGTCCTTCTTTGGTTAGTTCGCGGTCTGAATCTGGTTTGGAAAATGAATACTCTTCTGCTTTCCCATGTCTTATAAATATTACTTTCATATATCAATAATGAGGCAGTATTTTAAATCCCCTCTTCATCCTGGATTGGATATGGGAAATGTCGATAGTAATGCGTATGTAGCAATTTATGCGACAATTCACCAAGTGGTTGGCCCAGATAATCGCGATAGATGGCGATAATTTCTGGATTATGATGTGATTTACGTCTCACTTGACGCTCATCTTCTGAGTAAAGAGCATTTGCTCTTAAGGCATGTGGATTTAAATCGAGTCTATCTTTAGCACTCACAATTGGCTGTCCTCCGCCATGAACACAGCCACCTGGGCAAGCCATCACTTCAATAAAGTGGTAGTTCTTTTCACCTGAGCGTACTGCGTCTAATACTTTGGCAGCGTTTAAAACAGTGTGTGCTACTGCGACATTAACTTGGGTCAGCTCTCCATTTATTGGTAACATTAATGTTGCTTCTTTAACTCCGGCTAATCCTCTTACATCTCTATATTCAATCTCTTGTAAGTCTTCTCCAGTTAGGATATCTGCGGCTGTTCTTAATGCTGCTTCCATAACTCCTCCGGTAGCTCCAAAGATAACACCAGCTCCTGAATAATCTCCCATTAATGGGTCTGGATCTTCGTCTGGTAAGTTATTGAAATCAATTCCAGCTTCTCTAATCATATCAGCTAATTCTCTTGTTGTTAAAGATATGTCAACATCTCTGAGGCCATCTACCTCCATCTCTGGTCGATTGGCTTCTGTTTTCTTAGATGTACATGGCATAACGGATACACTCAAGATTGATCGTGGGTCAATATTGTTGGTTTGAGCATAGTAGGTTTTTATAAGTGCGCCCATCATTTGTTGGGGTGATTTACAGGTTGACATATTGTCAATAAAATCAGGATACATCATTTCACAGAATTTAACCCATCCTGGTGAACAGGACGTGATCATTGGGAGTTTTCCGCCTGTATTTATGCGATGGAGTAATTCATTGGCTTCTTCCATAATTGTTAAATCAGCGGAGAAGTTTGTGTCAAAGACTCGATCAAAGCCTAATCTTCTTAGGGCTGCTGTCATTTTACCTGTTGTTGGGGTGCCCATTTCTACTCCAAATTCTTCACCAATGGCGGCTCTGACGGATGGTGCTGCTTGAACAACTACATGGATATTTGGATTGTCGATGGCATCAAAGACTTGTTCTGTGTAAGATTTTTCTCTTAGTGCTGCGACTGGACAGGCTTCAATACATTGTCCACAATAAATGCAGTTCACATCTTTCATACTATATCCAAAGGCTGGGGCAACTTCAGTGTTAAAGCCACGCCCAACAAAGTCTAGTACACCTAAACCTTGTACTTTTCTACAAGTGTTGACACAGCGTCCACAGAGGATGCATTTTGATGTGTCTCTAACAATTGAGAATGAAAGATCATCAATTTTCTTTTCGCGTTTCTGTCCAGTAATTGAGACCACATCAATGCCTCGTTGTTCACATAGTGTTTGAAGTTCACAGCTTCCGTTTCGGTTACATGTTAAACAGTCTCGATCATGATTGGCTAAAATTAGTTCTAGATTAGTTTTTACCGCTTTTCGTACCTTTTGAGTATTTGTTCTTATATTCATTCCTTCTTGAACTTTTAAGACACAGGCCGCTGGTAAATTACGAATGGGTTGCCCATTTATATCAGCTTCAACAATACAGAGTCGACAGGCTGCTACTTCGTTAATGTCTTTTAGATAGCAGAGTGTTGGAATATCAAATCCTGCTTGTCTTGCAGCGAGTAGGACGGTTGTATCTTCTTCGACTGTAACTGGGAAATTATTAATTGTGATTGTTACTTTTTTGTTAGGTGTGGGTTTTAATAATGACATAATTACCTCCTACTTCCGTATTATGGCGTTAAATGCACAGCCACTCATGCATGCACCACATCGGATACATTCTAATGGGTCAATCACATGGATTTCGCGGATATTTCCTTCAATGGCGTGGACTGGACAGAGTCTTAGACACTTACCACAGCCTACACAATCTTCGGTAATGTAGTATCCAATTAATGATTTACAGACATGGGCTTCACAATGAGCATTGTGAATATGATCTTCGTACTCATGTCTAAAATATTTTAAGGTTGACTTTACTGGATTAGGTGCTGTTTGACCTAATGCACATAGAGAAGAGAGTGAAATGTTTTCACACAAATCTTCTAACAATTGTAAGTCAATGTCTGTTGCTCGTCCTTGAGTTATTTTCTCGAGAATTTCGAGCATGCGTTTTGTTCCTTCTCGACATGGCACACATTTACCACAGGATTCATCGACAGTAAATTCAAGGAAGAAGCGGGCAATGTCGACCATACAGTTGTCTTGGTCCATGACGATCATTCCGCCTGATCCCATCATCGATCCTATTTCGATTAGATTGTCAAAATCAATTGGTGTGTCTAGATGTTTTGTGGTGATGCATCCTCCTGATGGTCCACCTGTTTGAACTGCTTTAAACTTTTTGTTGTGTGGGCATCCACCGCCTATTTCTTCAATAATTTCACGTAATGTTGTGCCCATTTCTACTTCGACTAGACCTGTATTATTTATCTTTCCACCTAATGCGAATACTTTAGTTCCGGGTGATTTTTCGGTTCCAAAACCTCTAAACCATTGGGCTCCATGATGAATTATTTGAGGAATATTGGCGAGTGTTTCAACATTATTAATATTGGTTGGTTTACCCCATAGTCCTGCTTCTGCTGGGAATGGTGGTTTGTTTCTTGGGATTCCTCTTTGGCCTTCAATTGATGCGATTAAGGCTGTTTCTTCACCACACACAAAAGCGCCTGCGCCTAAGCGTATTTCTATGTCAAAACTAAAGTTTGAGCCTAGGATATTGTCTCCTAAGAATCCAACTTCATGGGCTTGTTTGATGGCTTTTTCTAATCGTTCAATTGCGAGTGGATATTCTGCTCTAACATAGACATATCCTTTATTTGCTTTTATCGCATAACCACCGATGGCCATTGCTTCAATGATGGCGTGTGGATCTCCTTCTAAAATTGAGCGATCCATAAAAGCACCTGGGTCTCCTTCATCGGCGTTACATATAAAGTACTTTTGGTCTGCTTCATTGTTGAGGGCATATTTCCATTTGAGTCCTGTTGGAAAGCCTGCTCCACCTCGACCTCTGAGTCCACTGTTGATGATTGTTTCTACGACTTCTTGAGAACTCATTGTATTGAGTGCTTTGTCTAGGGCTTGATATCCGTTAACAGCAATATAGTCTTCGATTTTTTCTGGATTGATAAAGCCACAGTTTTTCAAGACGAGTCGTGTTTGTTTTTTATAAAAGCCTAAGTCTAAAACATCGTCTGTTTCTATATCTAATTGATTAATTGAGTCAATTAATTCTTGTTGCTTTGGAGTTAGGGGAGCATCATGATCGTGTAGTTTCATGACCCCTTCGTGGGTATGTTGAAGAAGTTCAAAGGCTGCTTCTTCTTGTTTTCGTAGTCCTTTGAATGTGTATTCTTCAACTTTTGTTTGATTGATTATATGTTTAGCGACAACATTTTCCATTCTTTCTGGTGTCATATGGATGTAAGTCACTTTTGGGTGGCCAAGTTCATAGACTTCTACGATTGGCTCATAAATACACATGCCGATGCATCCTGTTTTGTCTACGACAACGTCATCTTTTAAATTGAAATGTTCTATTTCATCGATGAGTGATTCGTATACTTCATCAGCACCTGATGAGATGCCACATGTTGCCATGCCCACGACTATTCTGAATTTTTTAGGTTCAAATAATGTCTTACTAAAGTCAAAATACTTCATTTGAAGTTGTTTAGAGTTTGTGATTAAATTAGGTTTCATCAGATGAGTACCCCTTTAATATTTCTTCTAAAACTGAAGTGTCTGTAATATTAGCGTAGACATCTTTATCAATCATCATGACTGGTGCTAAACTACAGCATCCTAAACATCGAGTTGCTTCTAAGGAGAAGTTTAAGTCTTCAGTTGTCTGGTCTACTTTGACATCGAGAACTTCGGATACTTCATTGATTACGTTTTGTGCGCCTTTGACATAGCACACTGTTCCCAAACAGACTTGGATATTATGTTTCCCTTTTGGTTCTGTGGTGAATTGTGAGTAGAAGGTTGTTACTCCGAATAACTCAGCAATTGGTACTTGAATCTTCTCAGAGATATGTTTGTGTACTTCGAGTGGAAGATATCCAAAAATACTCTGGGCTTTGTGTAGCACATTTA
>DUUI01000071.1 GCA_012841625.1 Erysipelothrix sp.
GAGATGAAAACAAGATGGTGGCTCCACGTTTATTTTCTTCTTCTAAAATATCAAAGAATGTTTGTTGCATCAAAGGGTCTAAACCAGAGGTTGGTTCATCTAAAATAATCAGTTCAGGACTATGGAGTAAGCCTTGAACAATGCCGACCTTTTTCTTATTTCCAAGTGACAAATCTTCAATCTTACGAGTTACATCTAAATCCATTTGTTTAATTAATTGATTCATTTTATCCTTAGTGACACCTGGATAAAAACTTCTCGAATACTCAAGTAAGTCAATCACTTTCATATTGTCATAATATGACACCTCGCTTGGTAAGTATCCGACTTTAGAGGCTATTTCAACTTTATCCTTAACACTGTCTAAGCCAAAAACCTTTATCGTTCCTTTTGTGGGATATAGGAGGTTTAAGATGCAACGAATGGTTGTCGATTTACCAGCACCATTGGGTCCAATAAATCCTAAGATTTCTCCTTTGTTAATACTAAAAGAAACATCTTCGACTCCCATTTGTTGTCCATAATATTTCTTTAAATTCTCTATCCTTAAGATTTCCATTGTCCACCTCAGGTAAATTATATCATTATTATAAGCTGTGTTTTTATGATAATAAAAAGATGATCAGTTTTAAGCCAATCATCTTCAATTCAGTGTTCATTGATAGCTATTATCTCTTAGGCTTTATGACAATTGCTAGAATAACAAACACAGCACTAAATGCTAACATAATCAGAGCATTTGGAAGCATTGTTTGTAGTGTTGGGTTACCAGCTATCAAATTGTTATTGGCTATATAGTAATAGGATGGGAGCACCTTACTAATATTTAAGGTTGTTTCACTGAGTAATTCTTGAGGCACAAATGCTCCAGCTAAGAATGATGCCCCTAAGGTTACAATATTCAAAATCGCGTGTAGAATGTTTTCATTCACTATTAATCGTGATAGTAAGACGGCTAATGTGACGACACTTATCGTAAAGATGAAACTATTCAACATCATTAAACCGGCTGAATTTGTGTTAATGGCTTCTGGCCAAAAGATAAAGAAAATTATCATATAAACGACCCAGATAGCTAAACCGATAATGATATGACCTAGCGTTAACTGAAGGTTTTGAGATGACCTTGTTACTGGTGAGACTTCATTTCGCTTTGAAATAGTTTCCTTGTTATACACAATCATCACGGATGCTATGATGATAATTACTTGTGTCATAATAACATAGTGTAAGAAATTGAAATAAAATTGGGTTCCTAAGGCTTCTTCTGAATTAGATCCTGATACTAGTTGGACGTCTACCTTCTCGTTTAAATCACTATTAGCATAGTGAATAGAATCGGTCATTGAAAAGCCTGAATCATTATAATCGGTGACTTTATCGACAAACTCTTCTACTTTTTGAGAGGCTAACATTCCATACATGCTCTTTGGTGCTGATTTATACTCAACTGTTAAACTCTCATCGAAATCTTCAGGAATAATCAAAACAGCTTCAATCATGCCATAGAATAGTTCATCCTCAATATTTGAATCAATGTCTACCACATTCATATTCTCTTCTATAAAATTCTCTAGTGCTAAACCAAACTCTGAATCACTCTTGTTTTCAACATAGACATCAACATCAACACTTGAATAAGTGCTTACATCTGTTTGTCCAGTTCCAGCAAAGACAAACATCATTACAAAAAAGATGACTGAATAAATAGATATGGTGACCCACATAGCTTTTACGATCCTAAAATAATTCTTAAAGACTGTCATATCGTTTCCCCCTGATAAAGAAGAATGTCGCACCAATAAAAACAATTGTGACACCTGCTAACCAAATCATATTCGTGAAATAACGGTCTAAGGTTGGATAGTAATAGAGTGAATACATGGCATCAGTAATTAAGGCGACTGGATTTATTTGATTTACAATTGGTGCCACCCTTTGAATAATGATTTTCATTTGCATGACCATCATTCCAGCTAAAAAGGACATAGCCATGGTTAAACTTATACCAATCCCAACTTTTAAGTCCATGCTCCTTTTATTACTAACACCAATTAATGTGCCAAACCCAACACCAGTTAATGCTGCTAGGGAGACTAAGCCTAAGATTGGCCCTATCTGATCTCCTAGATTTACATTTAAAACAAAATGTACGACTAACATCAAAATAATAATGACGACCATATTAATGAGCCATGCCACTAGGAGTGCCGCAAATAAACTTACATACTTTTTAATTGGCGCAACCACATTTCTTTTTGCTTCAGTGCTCAGGTTGGCCTCATATTGATACATCACCGTTAAGCCCCACATATAGCCATACATTGCTTGCATACCGATAAGTGTGTAGAAATATGTATTGACCATACTCATGTTTGAGCTGGATGTATCTTCTATATATGATTCTACTTCGAGGATTTTAGTTAGATCTGCTTGAGGATTCTCTGTCATTATTCTTATTATGGTTGCTTGATTATGAGAATAAGCATTCATAATTGATTCTACGATTGTTTCTTGTATTCCTGAGCCACTCGTAATAATCTTATCTAAATCTTCAATATAGGCGACGACTTCTTTATCTTTAACTAGTGAGTCATCAGTTGTTGCTGTAATTTCTAAGATGTCTTCCTCTTCTAAATCACTCATCACACCAGAAAAGATCTCATCTTCCAACAGTTTTTCATTGACTGCGACTGGGATAACTTCGAATTGAATCTCAGCATCTATATTACCTAGAGCTAATTTAAAGAAAAAGCCTAACACAATTGGAAAAACTAATCCCCAAAAGACGAGTGTTCTTTGTCTTAATAATGTTTTTAGAGTGTTCTTAAATGAATGGGCAAACATATTAATCCCTCAAATCTTTTCCGGTTAACTCTAAGAAAACATCATTTAAAGTAGGTTTTTGAGAAGAGAGTGATTCGTATACAATATTGTTCTCAGATAAGAAGTTAATTAAATCGACTAAGTTACCATTCCCTTGTTCGAATAAAACATGGCAGACTGGTTCATCATATTCAACACTCAACACATGGTCCATGCGCTGGATTTGATTGAGAATGCTCTGAGCTAGTCCATAACTTTCAAAGGTTACTTTCTCATTTAAGTTTATCATTCGTTTGAGTGATTCAGCACTTCCCTGAGCAATAATTTGTCCCTTATCTATGATTACTATGTCATCAGCAATTTGTTCGACTTCTTCCATATAGTGGGAGGTATAGATAATGGTTGAGCCTTCATCATTGAGTTTTTGGATTCCTTCTAAAATATTGTTTCTTGATTGCGGGTCAACAGCAACTGTTGGTTCGTCAAAGAATATTATTTCAGGTTGGTGTGCTATGCCACAAGCAATGTTTAATCGTCTTAGTAGACCACCCGATAATTGTTTCGGTCTGAACTTTTTAAATTCATTTAATCCGACTAAGTCGATTGCTTTTTGTACAAGTTCTTTTCGTTTATTTTTATCTCGAATATAGAGACCACAAAAATAATCAATATTTTCATAGACTGAGAGTTCTTCAAATACTCCAACTTCTTGGAAGACGACGCCTATTTTTTCTTTAATATGATATTTTTCTGGAGACATTTCTTCGCCTAAAATTTTAACGGAGCCAGAATTAAAACTGAGTAATGACAAGATACAATTGATGGTGGTTGATTTGCCAGAACCATTAGGGCCTAATAAACCTAATATGCGACCTTCTTTTACGTCTAAGTCTAAATTATTAACAGCGGTAAGTTCTTTGTATCGTTTTACGAGCCCTCGAACTTCAATTACATTTGTCATAAATTTCACTCCTTTGTCCATATTATAGAACAATTGCTTTTTAATGCTTGGAATATACAATGTTATTAACACAAACTTAACAAAAAAGCCCCTGATGGAGCTTCTTATTTAAGACCGAATTTTTTATTGAATTTTTCGATACGTCCTTGTGCCTGAGCAAAGCGTTGTTTGCCAGTATAGAATGGGTGACAGTTACTACAAGTATCGACGCGTAGGTCTTTACTAGTTGATCCTAGTTCAAACTCATTTCCACAAGATGCGCAAGTTACTTTTGTAACTGCATATTCTGGGTGTATTCCTTTTTTCATATTTGTCTCCTTCCGCTCTGGTTGGTGTCCAACCAAAGTAAGTTTTAGTTGCTAGAGAATAATACCATAAAAGGAATCTTTAATCAAGATAATATTACTCAGCCACTACATTTTCAACCATCTTATCTAGAGTTCTTCTCATATTGTCTAACTCTTGTTGGCTAATCCCTTTGGATATATCGTTCTTAAACTGAATGACAATGTCATTACATTCTTTTCCTAGTTTACTTCCTTTTTTAGTTAAATGTAGTTTTCTAATTCTCAAGTCATCATCATGTGTACTTCGTGTAACTAACCCATTATCTTCCATAGTCGATAATAAGCGCCCTAATGATGGCGCTGTGACTGACAGATGTTTTGCCAGTTCTATTTGGGTGATCCCACCATTCAGACTTAAATAATATAAAACCATCCATTCAGATAGTCCTACATCCTTCTCTTTGAGTCTACTTGATAATACATTCGAGAAAATTTTGGAACTGTTCCTGGTAATTAATGATAGACAATCCTCTATTCTAAACATCAACTTCTACCCCCATGTTGTTTCTAAAAGAATTATAACATAGAAATATAATTGTTCATTTAGTTTACTAATAATTCTAGAAAGTTCTTAATAAATCATTTAGCTCATTAAAAAAGGCCCCCACTAGGAGCCCTCAAAGAAATTCAATATTCTATTCAATAAGTCAGGATCAATCTTTTTAGCATCATCAACATCTTCAAAGATAGAGTTATGACCATTATTGCCCTCATCATCGCGAATGAAGTATTCGACATTAGGATTCTTAATTTTATTTCTATGCGCCACAATCGAAGTCGTTTTTATGTCAATCTGTTCATCCTTAGTGCCATGAACAATTAAAGCTGGGACATTAGATTTATTTAAACCACTAACCGCGGTGTAAAAGAAATCCTTCCCAAAAGCTAGAATGTGATAAAGAGATGTAAAAGGTAGCATCAGTCTTTCAGCTGGATGCTCAACATTATAGTACATTAACTCAAACGCTGAATTACTCGCACCCAATGAAACCACTTTGTCGACTGGGTATTTCTTTTCATTAAGAATTGCCGCAACCGCATAACCACCCCAAGAATGTCCAACTAAAAATAATTTGTCATACTCTAATTCCTTATGTGACATGACAAAATCCAAAGCACTCCTTAAGTCAACAACAGACTGATTAATACCAACCGTTGATGGACCTTCAGATCTAAATGTTCCCGTGGCATCATAAGCTAACACCTGATAACCATTTAGGGCTAATGCTTTTGTAATCATATAATAATCATCGCTACCTAAGCCTAATCCATGCGCAAAGATAACGAGACCTTTTTTATTGGTTCCAAATAAATTTCCAACAAGTTGTTGTCCATTAGACTTAAAAGAGACATTCACATGAGGAATATCTAAAACAACAGGTGTCAGTCTTTTATCAAAACGCTTAAATATCTTTAAAACTTCTCGTCGAGAAAACCAATAAGCCACTGCTGATGCAGCCAGTAATAACTTTTTACTCACTCAATAACAACCGCTGTACCCTGAGCATGAATTAGCATCATTTGACCAATTGTTTCTAAATCAATCTTGACGCCAACAACCGCGTTGGCTCCAAGCTCTCTAGCATGCTGTGCCATTTCATTAAGAGCTGCTTCTCGAGCTTTTATTATTTCACCCTCATATCCTTGTGATCGTCCACCAAAGATATCTCTAATGCCTGC
>DUUI01000072.1 GCA_012841625.1 Erysipelothrix sp.
AAAATGAATCTCTATGAATCAAAACAAACAAATAAAAGAAACAAACCACAACACTATTTCATAGAATATCCATATTTAACAGAAGTTGATCAAACAGCTCTTCTCTATGCCCAACGACATTTAGATAAGACCTTTAAAAAGTTCACACAAAAAATGTCACCAGGAGTCCCTCGCTTTAAAAGCAAAAGTAATCCCGTTCAAAGCTATACAACCAATAACCGAAACAACGAAATAAAGCTGGTTAATCAAAAGTATATTAAACTTCCATCAATAGACTCCCTAATCCGCATCAAACTTTCACGTCAACCCAAGGGAACACTTCTATCGGCTACTGTTTCAAAACGATCAAGTGGTAAATACTTTATTTCTTTATTAAGTCATGAAGAGATACAACCACTTCCCAAAACCCACTCAGCCATAGGCATTGATTTAGGTATTACTGATTTCGCCATTCTTTCGGATGGGAAAAAGATAGACAACAATAAGTTCACCTCTAAGATGGAACAAAAACTTAAACGAGAACAACGAAAGTTATCCAGACGTAGAATGCTGGCCAAAGAAAGAGGGGTCTATTTATATGAAGCCAAGAACTATCAAAAACAAAAACGAAAGGTGGCCCGCCTGTATGAAAAAGTAATGAATCAACGCAATGACTTTTTAAATAAGTTTAGTACTTATCTTATCAAGAACCACGATATTATATGTATCGAAGACTTAGACACAAAAGACATGATGCGTAATCATAAACTAGCCAAAAGTATTTCAGATGTTTCATGGTCAAGCTTTGTTGAAAAACTAGAATACAAAGCTAGATGGACTGGTCGTGAGCTGATTAAAGTAAATAGATGGTTTCCATCAAGTCAAATCTGTTCAAAATGTGGGTACAAAGACACTAAAAAACATCTTGATGTCAGAGCATGGACTTGTGCTGTTTGTCATGCACATCATGATCGAGACGTAAATGCTAGTATAAACATCTTAAAAGAAGGTCTAAGGCGAAGACGAATCGCTTAGACTTATAAAGAATAATAAAGAACCGTAGGGTGTACGGGGATAGCTTGGTAAATATAAGTAACCGCTGTTAGTAAAAACATACGCTAACAAGTATGCTTACTTCCCAAGAAACTCCAAATTATTTTTGATTGGTAAGTAGTTCACCTTGACTCTTAATGTGCAGTTAGTATATAATTTATAAGCAATTGCCGGAAAAATTTGGAGAACGGAGGTGGTTCTGTAATGAAAAGAACTTATCAACCGAGCAAAAGGAAACATCAAAAAACTCATGGTTTTAGAGCCCGTATGAAAACTGTAGGCGGACGAAGAGTATTAGCTCGTCGTCGTGCACGAGGAAGAGTTAGATTGTCTGTTTAAAAGCTACCATCAGGTGGTTTTTTTCTAATTAATCAGTATGAAGAAGAAATTTAGGATTCAAAAGAATCAAGAATTCCAAACAATTTTAAAGAAGCGGAGATTTTTTGCTGCTTCAAATATGGTATTATATACCCGTGCGCGTGAGCTAAAGCATGCGAGAATTGGTATTACCGTTTCTAAAAAACTAGGTAAAGCTGTACGAAGAAACAAAATAAAACGTCAAATACGTATGATGTGTCAAGAAGTATTTACATTCAATGAGCCCTACGACTTTATCGTGATGGTAAGAAATGATTACTTAAATCATTCATATCAAGAAAACAAAGACACATTAAAATCTTTAGTTGAAAAAACATTATCAAATAGGAGATCAACATGATAAAACAATTTTTTAGGAAGTGGAAGTTAGTTCTTCCATCTGTCCTGCTGTTATTTCTAACAGCATGTAAGCGTGCTGTAGATAACAGTGGAAATTTAATCGAAGAAAACATTATAAGACTAAGTGATAAATGGAATTTTTCCATTAGTTTTGATTCACTAATTGTATATCCATTAGCCCAATTAATAAACTTCTTTTCCCAATATGTAGGAGTTGTTGGAGCAATGGCGATTATAACTGTCTTAGTGCGATTAGTTACCTTTAGGTCAACTTTACAATCACAGGTAATGAACCAAAAAATGCAAGCTTTGCAGCCTAGATTAATGGCTCTTCAAGAAAAATATAAAGGTCGAACTGATCAACAAGCTCAAATGCAAATGTATGCTGAACAACAAAACCTTTATAAAAAACATGACATTAAGATGAGTAAAATGTTACTACCAACTCTTTTACAACTTCCGGTCATTATGGCACTATGGAGTTCAGTCAATAGAGCAGAAGCAGTATTAAACGGAACATTCTTAGGAAACTCTTTATTCACTTCGCCTCAAGTAGGGATGGGTGAAGGAAAAATTTTCTATTTTATAATTTTCGGTTTAGTTATTGCGGTAAACGCAGTCGCAATGTTATTACCTCAACACTTAGCTAAAAAGAAACAAAAACGTTATCCTAACGAAAAAGCCGTACCACAACAAGGTAAAGGCATGATGTATTTTATGGTTGCAATGATGGCGTGGATTGGATTAACACTTTCAAGTGCGATGTCAATTTACCTAATTATTTCATCAACTCTACAGATTGGCCAAACCCTTTACACCGATCATTATATGAGTAAAAATGGAGTAAGAATATGAAAACCTATTCCGCCAAAACACTGGACGAACTACTCGAAAACGTAGCTTCCGAAAAAGGTGTCGATGTCGAAGAATTAACTTATTTTGTCACTGAAGAAAAATCCGGATTTCTTGGATTTGGTTCATCTGTCAGTGCCCAAGTTTATGCACAAGACGATGTTGCTGAATTTATCGAAGATTATTTAATTAAATTTTTCAGTAACTTAAACATGCAAGCATCTATTCAAGTCAGTATCCAGGACAACAGATTCTTAGTTGACTTAGATGCTGAAAATAACGCAATCTTAATTGGTCGTGGTGGACAAAGTCTACACGGATTAAATCAAGTTGTTAGAGCAGCAACCAATGCTCACTTCAAACATAGATTCTACACATTGGTCGATATTAATAACTATAAACAAGACCGTTATTCAAAAGTAAAATCAATGGCAAGACGTATCGCCAAAAATGTTCAACGCACCAAAATTGATGCAACTCTGGACCCAATGCCTAACGATGAAAGAAAAGCTGTTCACCAAGAATTATCAAATTATAAAAACATTAAAACTGAGTCTGTTGGGGATGGACAGAATCGCCGTCTTGTCATTAAATATTCTAAACAAAGCTCTTAAGAACTACTTAAGAGCTTTGTTTATGTGAAATTTGAAGCTTGCTTGGAAATCAAATTGTTATAAAACAAAAAAATCACTCTAAATCCACTTTAAAATCAATTTTTAATCTATTCAATAGAAATTCGAGGTATTTCGAAGAAAATTTAATACGATGAAAAAAGTAATTCGTCAGCATTTTTTCATAATCATCACTTATCCGGTTAATGGATTTCTAATATTGTTCAAGATAGTGTAAAATAGGTCATATGAAATGTATCGTAGGACTGGGTAACCCAGGAAAACAGTATCAGAAAACGAGACATAACACAGGTTTTCTAGTCATTGATGAATTATGTTCTTT
>DUUI01000073.1 GCA_012841625.1 Erysipelothrix sp.
CTTTATCAAATGTATAATCAAAGATGTTCAGGTGCTTTAAGGCTTGGACATCTTTTATATTTTGGGTAGCACATTGTCTTATGAAGGCTCCTCTGGCTGCTTTGGCATAGGTTGATTTGACTTTCCCATTGTCTAAAAAAACAATATCGATTATGTTTAGGCCTTCGATGAGTTGACGATACTCATTGGATGCGACATTAATGATGAGTTCGTCTTTTAAGAAATTTTGGACAATTGGTTTCCAATAGTCTACTAGATTAATATCGTTTAATTTTTTCATAAAGTCTAAACGATGATCATAAATTATCGTGTCTACGGTGCTTAATCCATAGAGTGCTGAGCCTATAATTAGATGTTCTCTTAGATAGTTAACATTGATTGTTTCGATGTTGAGATTTCGAAAAGATTCACCTTGATAGACAAAACCTGCTGGTCCTAGTGGAACTGGTTTTTTGATGACCTTAGCTTGATGATCTACGATTTTATCTGAGGCTTTGTAGAATTTTTTTAGTGCATCATAATCAAGTGTTTTTAGTTCTTTTAGGATTTTCTTGGTTTCTTTTTCAAACAAAAGAGGCGTTGCTTCTTTATTTGATGCTTTGAGGGTTTTGGTGGGTGAACTAAAAAGCTTCATCTATTTGTTCTTTCTTAAAGCCGATGAGTGTAAAATCATTTCCAATGATGATTGGGCGTTTGATGAGCATTCCATCTTGTGATAATAGTTCGAATAGTTCAAGCTCTGATAGGGTATCGAATCTTTCTTTTAAGTTTAGAGCTCGATATGAATTGCCTGAGGTATTGAATAATCGTTTTAAGGGTAGGCCACTTTGTTGATGGATGGCTTGAAGCTCTGCGACTGTTGGTGGGTTTTCTTTTATATCTTGAGTGTCTAGAGTTGCTCCTTTGGCTTCTAGGTACTTTTTGGCATCACGACAAGTGGAACACTTGGGATAGCAGATAAATTTAATGTTCATTTTCTTTCCTCCATATCTATTATAGATAATAATGAAAATTTAGTTTAAGTCAATTTATATAATGGTGTTAGATAGTTTTAAATAGTTGATTTTACTAAGGCTTTTATGGTAAACTACATTAGCTGTGGGAGAGCGTGCAACCGCTCGTTAACCACAACTCAAGAATTCATATTTATAAAGGAGGAATTGCTATGAGTAAAAAAGTTGCTAAACAAGCTAAATTGCAATTTGCGGCTGGTCAAGCTAGACCAGGTCCGGCGCTAGCGGGTGTGGGTGTTAATATGCCTCAATTCTGTTCAGCGTTTAATGATGCGACGAAAGATCGTATGGGTGATATCGTTCCTGTTATCATCACTGTCTATGATGATAAATCATTTGATTTTGAATTAAAGACGACTCCTGCTGCTATCTTATTGAAGAAGGCTGCTGGGGTTCAGAGTGGGTCTGCGACTCCTCAATCGGCTAAGGTTGGTTCTATTACTAAGGCTCAATTGGAAGAAATCGCGACTTATAAAATGCCTGATCTTAATGCGAATGATGTTGAAGCAGCAATGAAGATTGTTGCTGGAACTGCGAAGAATATGGGTATTACAATAGAAGGGATGGATAGCTAATCATGGCCAAAGTTGGTAAAAACTTTAAGAATGCAAAAGCACAAGTTGAAAAAGGTAAAGCTTATGATGCTAAGGAAGCTATCGCTCTTACTAAACAATTAAAATTTGCTAAATTTGATGAATCTATTGAAGTTTCATTTAACTTAAATGTTGATCCACGTCATGCGGACCAACAAATTCGTGGGGCTATGGTTCTTCCTCATGGAACTGGTAAATCTCAAAAAGTACTAGTTATTACTCAAGGACCAAAGGTTGACGAAGCTAAGGCAGCGGGTGCTGACTATGTAGGTTCAACTGAATACCTAGAGGACATTAAGAATGGTTGGTTTGACTTTGATGTTATTGTTGCAACTCCAGATATGATGTCTGAATTAGGTAAACTGGGTCGTGTTTTAGGTCCTAAAGGCTTAATGCCTAATCCTAAGACGGGTACTGTTACTCAGGATATTTCGAATGCTGTTGAAGAAATTAAAAAGGGTAAAGTTGAATATCGTGTTGATAAAGAGAGTAATATCAA
>DUUI01000008.1 GCA_012841625.1 Erysipelothrix sp.
AAAAAAGATGACTCATTAGAAGTAACAAGTCATCTTAGAAGTTAGATTAATAGATAGCAAGTGGGCCATCAGGACCCTCAATAACCTCGATATCAGTGTCAAATGTTTCAGACAATAGATCGGATTGCATAATTTCTTGAATACAACCAAAGTTACACACACGACCTTGCTTCATACAAATAATACGATCTGAATATCTAGCCGCAAAGTTAATGTCATGAAGAACCATAACAATCGTACGATTTAATTCATCCGCAGCTTTACGCAAGTATCGTAACATTTGAACAGAACGAGCAACATCTAAATTATTTAAAGGTTCATCCAGAAGAACAACTTCAGTTTCCTGGCTTAGTACCATGGCAACATAAGCCATTTGACGCTGACCACCAGAAAGTTGATCAATGAAACGATGCTCCAAGTCACTTAAACCTAAGAAATCAATGTATTTGGTAATAATCTCTTCATCTTCTTTAGTTAGTCGTCCCTTAGTGTAAGGGTAACGACCAAAGCCAACCAACTGACGAACAGTTAGTTTCGTGACAAAATGATTCTCCTGACGTAATATCGCCAGATTCTTAGCAAGTTCATCCGGTTTGGTATTAACAACATCTAAACCAGAAACAGTGATTTCACCCTCATCCATTTTCAATAAGCGGCCAATCATTAATAGAGTTGTAGATTTACCAGCCCCATTAGGACCAATAATTGACGTAATACCAGCTTTTGGTATTTCTAGATCAATTTCACCAATCTTAACATCTGAGCTGTATTGTTTGCTGACGTTATATAATTTTATCATATGGACCCCTTTCGAAAGAGCATAATCAAGAACAACAGTCCTCCGATAAGTTCTATTATAACAGATACGACCCCCTGAGCATTAAAGACATGATACATTAAGAAGTATGCACCAGTTAAAACAACAAAACCAATAACAAGTGACATCAAGAATAAATATCGGTGATCGTAGGTAGAAGTAAGCTGATACGTAAAGGTAGCAACTAGAAAGCCAAAGAAAGTCATTGGACCAACCAGGGCTGTAGAAATAGACATCAGGACTGACACTAATAGTAGTGTATAAATTAATCCCTTTTGGTAATCAAGGCCAAGATTTGTACTAACATCATTGCCTAATGAGAGAACATCTAATTTCTTAGCATGCCTAAATAATAACACAACTACAATTAATACAATAGGAATAGCAATTGGGAAGTAACTGGCATCAGCATTATTAACTGACCCAAATAATCGAGCTTGTAAGATATCAAACTCAGAAGGGGCAATCAACCTCCTCATAAAAGAAGACAAAGACCTTAACCCAGTCCCAATAATAATTCCAATTAATAACATGAGTTGTAAATTACCTTTTTTACCACTCAAGAGTGTGCCATATAAGAGTAAACTTAATGTAACCATTAAAATTACTTGAAAGATAAACGATGAAATATTACTAAAAGAAAGTAAAGCTCCTATACCAAAGAAATATAAGGTACTCGTTTGAATAGTTGAGTACAATGCTTCAAAACCTAACAGAGAAGGGGTAATCACTCGATTACTCGTAACACTCTGAAAGGCGACAGTCGCAAGGCTCTGACAAGCAGCCGCAACTCCCATGGCAATAATCGCATTAAGTCGACGAGACACAACAGGAATAAACGAAGGTGAAGTCACAGGCACAGGATTATTATAAACTAATAATCCAAAAGCACTCGAAACCCCTAAGATTAATAAGATGCTCAATATCGTCCAATAGTTTCGCTTATCTTTTTTAGTAACAAAAGCTCCAACTGAGCGATCATCCATAGTTTTCTGATATTGACTCATGCTCTCCTCCGACTTCTCAATAAAATAATCGCAAATACCAGTGCCCCCAGAGTACCCAAAATAAGTGAGACAGGCACTTCAAATGGAGCAATAATAGTACGAGCAATAATATCCGTAGAAAGAATCGTTGCCATCCCCAATAAAGCGACCCAAGGTAAATTAGACCTAAGATCATCCCCACGAATCATAGACACGACATTAGGAACAATTAAACCTAAGAATGGTAAGTTACCAATGACAGCAGCAACAATACCAACAGAGAAAGATACAAGGGCTGTACCAATTAATAACACACGATTGTAATTGACCCCTAAATTGGTAGAAACATCTTTTCCAAGACTTATAATTGTCAATTTATCAGCAAACCAATAAATAATAATTGTCGTAATAACAATAAACCATAAGTATTCATAACGACCCACTTGAACTGAAGCAAATGAGCCTTGAAACCATATTTCAATCGTTTGAGTCATCTCAAATAATAAACCCATAAATGTAGAAAAAGCCGAAACAACCGATCCTAGCATAATCCCAATGATGGGAACAATCAGTGAAGACTTTAATTTAATTCTCTGTAACAAAGCAAAGAAAATCATCGTCCCAACAAACGAAAACAGAATCGCGCCTGCCATCCTCTGTAAAAGAGTCGGACCAGGAATTAAGATATAAACGACTAGTAACCCTAGACCAGCCCATTCAACAGTCCCCGTTGTCGTCGGTTCAACAAAACGATTCTGAGTCATCATCTGCATCACAAGACCAGCAACAGCCATTGCGCTACTCGACAACATTAAAGCAGCCGTCCGAGGAACCCGAGTAATAAAGAACATCTGCAAGCCATCAGGCTGATTAAAAATATCATAAGCACCAGTCAATAATGAAAGAATCATCAATAAGATGACACCAATAATCAAAGCTATAAAAGGCTTTGTCCATAATTTTTCATGTGAAGAACTCTGAAAGTTAGATTTAGAGTTCTTTTGCAGATTATTCATTTAGTCTATCTATTTCGAAAATGCATCAGTCAGAATACCAAAGATTTCGATAAACGTTTGGATTGACTCATTCGTATACGTATCATTAGGCGCATAAACAATTTGATTTTCAACAATCGCTGTCACATTTTGTAGAGACGGCGCATTATCAATTACATCCTTAGCAGGTTTAGCACCTTCATCAGTCGCCGTTCCAGCATCACGATCTAAAACAAATATCCAATCTGGATTACTCTGTGCAATCGCCTCCGTAGAAATATCATCTCCTTGGTGATCAGACGTTGTATCTTCAACCTCAAGTGGCGATACCCAATCAAAGATTTCATAAAGAGAGCCCCATACTCGACCGCTACCAGGAGCAGAATAACCAATTTCACCACCCGAAACAATAACTGACATAATCGTATCACTACCATTATAAGCATTTTTAGTGTTTTCCAAAGCAGTATTAAACTCAGCAATTAAAGTCTCAGCCTCAGCATTCTTATCAAAGATTTTACCCAAAGCAGTCGTCGTCTCAATAAATCCATTCACAAGATTCTCTCCAGGTGAATCAGTATTTTCAGACACATCAATGTTTAAATCAATCACGATCGCATTAGGAACAAGCGCTTTGATATCCTCATAGTAACTAGCAAATCTTTGTCCAACAATAACAACATCTGGGTTAGCCGCCGCAATAAGCTCTAGCTTTGGGTCGCGATGGTTCCCAATATCTAAAATAGAATCATTACTCACATAAGAAAGTTCAGAAGGCATAACCGCAATTGGAGCCGCCACTAATTCAATGCCCCAGTCATCCAATGTTTCAAAAGTTCTATTATCTAAAGAAACAACATTCTTAGGATTAACAGGAACCATCTGTGTTCCATGAGCATCCGTTATTTCTACAGTGTCGGTATTTGTCGAATCGTTATTTGTATCATTATTCTCAGCCGGAGCACACGCAACTAGCATGAGCATTAAAGCGATAAGAATAACAGGAATTCTGTATATTTTTGACATAAATCTTCTCCTATTGTCTATACTATATATTTTTAAAAGCCTTGAAGTTTAACGACATTACGGTCATAAGCATCCTTTAATCTCATTGAAAAATAGCCAACCTTGACTAGTATCAGTTTGAAACATAAATTCATTAGTGATATGGAAAAACACTCAATGCTTAATTAAAATAATGAATTAAATATTTTACAAAAGAGAACATATTTTTGTATCCTTTGTCACCATACTTTCTACAACAGTTATTGTAAGCTTTAACTAACTTTTAGTCAAGAAATACGTTTCTAATATCATCTACCCATTTTTTGAAGGATTCAACCTAGGCTTCATGAGTTTTGAGTATCCAATCTAAGAGAACATCCACCACTAAGCTCACAATGTATCCATAGACTGTATATAGTGGTAGCGTAATAAAGTAAACACTCCAGAAATCTCTTGGATAACCCCTCATTAGCAGTAGTCCACTGATAGAATTAACGGCCGTAAAGAATACAGCCGGAAGAATTGTCGAAACCAAAAGAGTACCAATACGACCCAACTGTGGAAAATATTTTTTACTCAACCTGACTCCAATCATCCCAGCAGGAAATATCAAAGACGCAATAAGTGCAACAATGACTTGAATGAGAATCATCCATAAAATATCAGGAAAGACAATCGTGCCAGAATTAACAAATGACATCAGAACAGTCATTATAAACCCCATTAATATAGGAAATAAATAACGCTTTTCTCTCATAAAAATACCTCCATAGAAAGCATAGCTCAAATTTGTTAACGACTCAACTAATAGTCATTCTCGTATATTTTAGTGAACCAGCTCTCCATAACCAAGTATGAAAAAAAGTGCTCATCTCTAAGCACTTAAAATGTCTTTAATAAACCAGTAAATTCTTCTTCAGGTAAGTTAGCACCAAAGAGAGGGGAACCAGGCTCTAACACTCGTCCATTTTCTAGAGTCCCTAAATCTAGAGGTTTAAACCCAATAGATTCAATCAGCTCTTTGACTGTATCTTTATGATCCTCATTATTACCACTATACGCAATAACCTTTGGCACCTCAGAGAAACTCTCACCCTCTAAATCATGATAACCCATATGATTAAACGCCTTCAAGACAATAGAGTTAGGTAAGAAGTCTTGAATCATTTCACTCGAAGTTAGATTTGGATCACTAGGAATTCGCTCTAAACCATCAACCTCCCACCAATAATTCATTGCATCAATCACAAGTTTATTATCCAGATATTCAGAAGGAATAGTTTTATATTTACCCAAAGGTAACGCCAAGATAATTATATCAGCTCTCTGTGCAACCTCATGATTTAAAAGCGGGACCGCATTAGGCACAAGCACTTCAATAGTAAGCGCAATATCCTGAACATTTTTTGACCCTGAAATAAGAACAGGATAACCAGCCTTAATAAACAAACGACCTAAAGTAGTCCCAAGTTTACCAGCACCAAGAATACCAATAGTCAACTCACGCTTCATTGAGTAATTCCCTAACACGAGGAATAACAACCTCACCATAAAGTTGAATTGTCTTTAAACGATGACTACGATATTGGCCACCCATAGAATAGATAAGATCAAAACGACCAATACCCATTTCTTTAATCACACGAGCTAATTTTTGAGCAACCGTTTCAGGACTACCCACAAAGTATGCACCATGTTTAACTTCATCTAAGAAACGCTCATAAGTCATAGGTGACCAGCCACGCTCACGACCAAGAATTTCATGAGTTTTTCTAAAATATTCCCAAGCAATATCAATCGCTTCTTTATCAGTATCAGCAATCACACCATGAGAATGAATCCCCACAGGGTGAGGCGTATGACCATATTGTTTCATGGCCTTTTCATACAATTCAATATAAGGTTTGAACCGTTTATGCTCACCACCAATAATCGCAAGCATCAGAGGAAATCCATATTTAGCAGTCCGAATAATTGAATCAGGCGAACCACCCACACCCACATGAACATCAAGCTTGTTCTTAATAATAGGATACACTTGGATATTATCCAGTGATTGAGTAAACTCTCCCTGCCAATTCATCACTTCTTGTTTAAGAAGTTCATTAAACATTTTTAGTTTTTCTTCAAAAAGTTCATTATAGTTCTCTAAGTCATACCCAAAAAGTGGAAATGATTCAATAAAAGAACCACGACCCACCATCACTTGAGCACGACCATTACTAATCGCATCTAAGGTTGCGAATCGCTCATAGACTCTAACAGGATCATCAGAACTTAAAACTGTCACGCCAGTCCCTAAGATAATATTTTCAGTCACCTGAGATAAAGCAGCAAGCACTGTATCAGGAGAAGAAATAGCGTATTCCTCACGATGATGTTCACCCAAAGCAATCACATCAATGCCCAGCTTATCCGCTAGGATTCCTTCCTCAATTACTAACTTTAAAGAATCTTCATAGCTCATTAATTCATCAGTGTTCTCAACATAAGCCAACTCACCAAAAGTATCAATTCCAAATTGTATTTGTTTCATTAACAATCCCTTCTTTCCATAATTAATATACATAGTATACTAATTAATAACAATAAAATTGCCCACAAAAAAAGATGACTCAACCATTGAATCATCTTTATTAGACATTACAGTGACTCTAAGATTTCTCTTAGGACTGGCATATCAGTGACTTCATATTTTTCGATAAAAGCATCAATGTCAGTCTGACTATGATAGTCTGTATCTAAAACTAATTTATGAGCCGGTAAGTGGCTAACATTCTGAACCTTAATATCAATAATGACAGGGATATCAGATTTCTTAGCTTTTTCAATCGCATCATAAACTTCTTGATACGTTGTCGCAGAATAACCAATACCACCCATTGCCTCAGCAAACTTCGCATAGTCAGCAGGAGGTAAATCGACACCAAATGTTTCCTTGTTTTCAGTTTCTTGAGCAACTTGAATAAACCCATAAGATTCATTCGCAATCACTAAGTTTATAATTGG
>DUUI01000074.1 GCA_012841625.1 Erysipelothrix sp.
ATATAAACTAATTTTACCTAGTTTTTCTGTTTCATCTATAAAATAATCAAAAGTTAAATGATATAAAACTATAAATCAATTTAAAAACCCCCAGTTTATTTAAAACCAAGGGTTTGTCTACAGTCTGAACAAACTCCACAACTCATTGTGGAGTTTGTCTTCTATGATCAAGAAGACTTTATGTATGATATAATTAATCGGAGGATGAGAAATATATGACGAAAAAACTTAATAGATCACAAATTGTATTTAATAAAATTAAAAATGACATACTAAATGGAGTTTACTCGCCTAATGAAAGCTTAAAAGAAGTCGATGTCTCAGAAAAGTATGGGATTAGTCGTAATACATTAAAAATGATCTTAGTCCAGTTGGAAAGTGAAGGCTTAATTACGATAGAACCAAATAAAGGCGCAAAAGTAAGAAATTACTCATTAGATGAAGTGCTAGATTTCTTAGTCGTAAGATCCGTTTTAGAAGGACTCATTATTCGATTATCAACAGAAGTAGTCAGTGATGCTGTCTTAGAGGAAATGGAGAATACTTTAGCCATTATGAAGGGTTATTTAGACAACAATGATTTAGTAAGCTATTCTAAGAAAAACCAGGTTTTCCATGAGTATATTTATGAAGCTTGCCCAAATCAAGTTGCGGTTGACTTAGTTAGAGACTTAAAGACTCAAATGAGCAAGTATAACACAAGAACAATCTTAGTCCCTGGCAGAAGTGATAGTTCATATCAAGAACACTTCAAAATTTTAGAAGCCCTTAAAGAGCGTGATGCACTAAAGGCACAAGAGCTAATGGAAACACATGTCTTAAATGTTCAAAAAACGTTCAAAGAAAACTTCTCATTACTATTTTAAGTAAAACGAGAAGTTTTTTTATTGGCTTTGTAAAACGAAAATGATAATAATGATATAATTTGGTTGAGGTGGACCTATGAAAATCTTAAGCGTAGAGAACTTAAAGAAATATTATGGACAACAAATGGGAGTCGAAGATGTTTCTTTTAGTATTAAAAAAGGAGAAATCTTAGGATTTATTGGACCCAATGGTGCTGGTAAATCGACAACTATTCGTTGCATCTTAAACCTCCTTTATCCCACAAAAGGTAAGATAAAGGTTTTTGGTTTGGATAGTATTAAGGACAAAGTTGAGATAGCTTCCAAAGTCGGATACTTACCAAGTGAAGTGTCATATTATGACAATATGAAAGTATTAGATTTGCTTGAATATTCGAGAGGTTTTTATCCTGGTGTAACTAAGGGTAAAATGAATCAATTGATTAAACAAATGGATTTAGATGTGACTCGAAAAATTGAAGATTTATCATTAGGAAATAAGAAAAAGGTTGGTATTGTGCAAGGCTTGCTCCATAGTCCTGAACTGATCATATTAGATGAACCAACATCTGGTTTAGACCCATTGATGCAACAAACATTCTTTGATATTTTAGAAGAAGAAAATAAACGTGGAGCCACCATCTTGTTTTCATCTCATATACTATCTGAAGTGAAACGTTTGAGTGATCGAATTGTCTTTATTAAGGATGGTCTCATTGAAGATATGGACCATTTAATAAGTACCCAAGACTATAATTATAAGGTTGTTCATTTAGAGAGTGAGCATGAAATAGAGTCTCACCACCTACAATTTAGAGAACGACTGGGTCATACAAGTTCATTCTTATATCGAGGAACAGCGACAGATTTAATAAAAATCTTAAGCACATTAGAATTTAGTAATGTCCTCATTGAAGATCCTAGTTTAGAAGAAATATTCTTACATTATTATAAGAGACAACCCTATGAATAGTGTAAAGTTTGAAATAAAAAGAGAACTTAAATCTTCATTGGTAATGGGCCTAACCTTGGCAGGATTAATGGCTGTCTTTATGTTGTTTTATCCAGCATTTAAAGAAGAAGCGGAAGCGTTTGAAATTATACTGAACAACTTTCCAAAAGAAATGTTAGACAGTATTGGAATTAATATAGAGTCTTTATTTTCTTTAGAAGGATTTTTTTCGTATGTATATACATTTATTTCTTTAGGATTAGGTATTTATGGAATGATACTTGGTCTAAATATTGTAGGTCGAGAAAAGATGAATCAATCATTAGATTTTATTTATTCCAAACCCGCAAGTAGATGGAAGATATATTCAAGTAAAATAGTCTCTGGTTTAGTAGTTATACTAATTGTAGCCATAATAATGTTTGTTACACTTCTACTTATTAGTAGAGACCAAATGACAAAAACTCTTTTTAATTTATTCATTTCAGGATTTATAATTATGTTTTTCTTTTTTGGTTTAGGAGCACTTGTGGCAGTTGTCACTAGAAGGTTAAGAAATCCAATAGGTATATCAACATCGGTTACTTTTATTTTCTTTATTTTACTCATGATGGCGCGCCTTCTTGAGAATAACCTGATGATGAATTTAACACCTTTTGGGTATTTTGAGCCAACAAAAATTGTGATGAACGAACTACAGACAATCCACTATGCTGGATTTGTTGTTGGCGTTAGTTTACTGATAGTGATAGCTGGTGGTATTAATCATAGAAAGGATGTTGAGACAGTATGAAAATATTCCTAAATGAAATAAAAACTCGTTGGTTTTCAACCTTTCTTTGGTTAATAGGATTAATAGTCTTTATGGTTATTGCCCTAATTGAGTTTGAAGCAATGAAAAAAACAGGCCCAGCTCTACAAGATTTTATGGATAATATTCCAACAATCCTTAAATCTGTTTTTGGAATGAATGAGATGGAGCTATCAAGCCCTTCTGGATATATGGGAATCATTGGTTTTTATACATTAATCCTACTCGCAATTCATGGTTTGTTCTTAGGTATATCTGTAATTAGTAGAGAGAGTCAACAAAAGACATCTGATTTCTTATTTACTAAACCAGTATCAAGAAAAACGATATTTAACACCAAGGTTTTAGGCGGAGTAGCTGTTATTCTTTTTTTGAATGGTTTCTTAATGGTGTTTAGTGGATTTTATGCAGCAAGTATTGTTGGAAAACAATTATCAATGCATTATATAATGGCATATTTTGCACTCAACAGTGTTATGTATGCCTATGGTTTGTTTTTGGCTAGTTTCTTTAATAAGAGGGCGAGTCAAATTGGATTGATAACAATTTTAGTAATGTATTTGATACCAATCTTGGTTGATGTAAGTGGAATTCATCAAATTTTTAAGAAGTTATCAATTATTTCTATGTTTGATGTACAAACCATGCAAACAATACTACCCCTTTATGAAGTGCTGGCTTTACTAGTAATTGCATGCGTCTTTATAATGCTAGCTAGGGGTGGTTATAAGCGGCGCGATATCATCTCATAAGTTAACTGAATAACTAGAGATTATCAGTTATCAAAACACTTAGAAGTCTGTATAATAAGAGGGTAAGTTTGAGGTGGAAATTATGATGTATCATCAATATCGACCAGGTATATTAGAAGTGATTACCGGTTGTATGTTTGCGGGCAAAACGGAAGAATTAATTAGGCGTATTAATGTTTTTAAATTTGCGAAGAAGGAAGTTGTTGTCTTTAAACCTAAGATTGACAATCGATATAGTGAAAATTTAATAGTATCTCATGCAGGGAGTAGTGTTAAAAGTGTTTTAGTTCAGAAATCGACTGAAATATTGGAGTTCATGAAACAACATCCTGAATATGAGATAATAGCTATTGATGAAGTTCAGTTTTTTGATGAGGATATTGTACTAGTAATCAACGATCTTGCGGATGCAGGAAAAAGAGTCATGGTTGCTGGATTGGATATGAACTTTAGAGGAGAGCCCTTTGGTGTTATGCCAATCTTAATGACACAGGCTGAATTTGTTACGAAGTTAACAGCTGTGTGTACTCAGTGTGGATCTCCAGGAACAAGAACACAAAGATTAGTCAATGGAAAGCCAGCTAAATATGATGATCCACTAATTTTAGTAGGAGCGAGCGAGTCTTATGAGGCTCGTTGTCGCCATTGTCATCATATTGTAGGACGGCCAACAGTTGAATAGAAGGAAGATTAATTATGGATGCATTGTTAAATAGTTTAGAAAGAGTTGAACGTAGACATCAGGAGATTAATGATCAGTTAATAGATCCGTCTACTTTTAATGATCGTAAATTGTTTGCGAGTTTAGGTAAGGAACAAGCTTCTTTACAGAAGATTTTAGTACCTTATACTCGTTTAAAAGAAGTCTTAGAACATTTATCTCAAGCGCGTGAAGCATTAGAGTTAGATGATGCTGAGCTAGCCGAAATGGCTCAGATGGAAGTAGATGAATTAGAAGCTGAAGAAGCTGAGCTAAGAGAAAAACTTGAAGTGTTACTAATCCCTAAAGATCCAGCAGACGATAAGAATGCGATTGTTGAAATTCGAGGTGCTGCAGGAGGAGATGAGGGGAATATTTTTGCGGGGGATTTATTCAGAATGTATACACGCTATGCAGAACAAAATGGGTATAAGATTGAAATCTTAGAATCAAGTGAGTCTGAAGCCGGCGGGTATTCATTAATTTCGTTTATCATTAAAGGCAGTGAAGACCCTTATGGCCATATGAAGTTTGAGTCAGGTGCGCACCGTGTTCAGCGTGTGCCAAAAACTGAGACTCAGGGACGTGTTCATACATCAACGGCGACTGTTTTAGTCTTGCCGGAGATTGAAGAGGATGATTATGAATTAAATCCTGATGATTTAACAATTGAAACACATCGTGCCACAGGAGCAGGTGGACAGCATGTTAACAAGACGGATTCAGCTGTTCGGATTACTCATAAACCAACAGGAATTAGTGTGAATTGTCAGGATGGACGGTCTCAGCATGATAATAGAGCAACCGCGATGCAATTAATTCGTTCGCGAGTTTATGAGGAAATGGAAAGACGTAAACAGGAAGAAGAAGGAGCGATTCGTAAAGCTAAACTTGGAACGGGTGATCGTTCTGAGAAAATTAGAACCTATAACTACCCACAAAACAGAGTGAGTGATCATCGGATTGGTTTAACGATTACTCAGCTTGATCGGATTATGGATGGAAAGCTTAATGATGTCATTGAGGCTTTAATTGAGTTTGACCAGAAAGAGAAATTAGCACAGAGCTAATGACTTACCAAGAAGCAATTAATAAGGGGAAACAATTATTAGTCGATAACCAAATCTTTGATGGATTTGGTTTTCGTTTAATGTTGGAAATGTGCGAGTTAGAGTCGATTAATTTGTATACGGACAAAGATAGTGAGGCTGACCCAAAAGTAATTGAATTATACTTCAAAAATATAGACAGACTCATAAAACATGAACCATTAGCATATATTTTGGGGTTTGAATGGTTTTATGGAAGACGATTTATAGTAAATGAGAAGGTGTTGATTCCAAGAGAAGAGACCGAAGAATTAGTTGGGTTTGTCCTTAACGATATTGATAGATATTTTAAAACTCAGGATAATGTCGTATTATTTGATATAGCAACTGGGTCAGGAAATCTTGGATTGACGTTTAAACTTGAAGAGCCAAATCTAGATGTATATGTTTCTGATATTAGTGAAGATGCACTTGCTGTAGCTCAGCAGAATGCACTAAATTTGAATGCAGATATTACTTTTCTTAGGGGAGATATGGGACAGCCATTTAGTGATCGAGAGTTACGGGCTGATATCTTAGTATGTAATCCGCCATATATTACAACAACTGAAAATGTTGAACGGTCAGTGATTGAGTATGAGCCTCATATAGCTTTATTTGGGGGTGTTGATGGGCTTGATTTCTATAGACAAGTCTTAGATCAGGCAGCTCAGATTCTGAAACACAAGTCAATGATGGCGTTTGAAATGGGATTTAATCAAAGAGAAAATATGACTAAGGAAATTAAACAACGTTTCCCAGAGGCAAAGCTTGTCTTTGAGAAGGATATGAATGGACTTGATCGTATGTGCTTTGTTTACTTCAATATAGATTAAAGAAAGAGAGAGTGGAACAGTATGAAACTAGATGTTAAGCGAACATTATTAGTTGGGATTGCGTTTATGACCATTTCAAGTTTCTGGCAGTTATATGACTTTGCGGTGCCATTAATGTTGAAAAATGATTTAGGGGTGAGTGATACCTTATCCGGAGTCGTCATGTCTTTGGATAATATCTTAGCCTTGTTTATGTTGCCATTCTTTGGAGCCTTATCTGATAAGACTATGACTAAGTTTGGTAAACGGATGCCATTTATAATTATTGGAACGATTACGACTGTAATTGGATTGTTGATGATTCCATATGCAGCAAGCCATGGTAATTTACTATTATTTATGATTGCTTTAGGGATTGTCTTAATCTTCGTTGCGACCTATCGATCACCTGCTGTTGCTCTAATGCCTGATGTGACAATAAAACCTTTGCGCTCTAAAGGGAATGCGATAATTAATTTAATGGGAGCAATTGGTGGAGTTGTGGCATTATTTGGGATTAGTTTACTGAAGCCTCAAGACATTGGTTATTTCCCTGTGTTCTTAATGGTGGCTGGTTTTATGTTATTAGGCTTAGTCGTCATGATGGTGACAATTAAGGAGAATCAGTGGGCTAAGGAAATGGAAGAGGACACGCTTAAGTACAATATTGAAGAGAGCGAAGAGGATCTTCATAGCGATGAAGAACTTCCATCTGATGTTAAGCGTTCTTTATGGTTCATTCTGTTGTCTATTTCATTATGGTTTATGGGGTATAATGCGGTTATTTCTGCATTTTCACGCTATGCAACAATTCAGATTGGTTTAAGTGATTCTCAAGCATCTCAGATTCTATTGGTTGCGAATGTGGGAGCTATTATATCATTTATTCCAGTAGGTCAGATTGCATCAAAACTGGGTCGTAAGAAAACTATTTTATTTGGTGTAACCCTACTTACGGTTGTCTTTGGGACAGCATTCTTTTATAAAACGTTTTCACCTTTGATGTATGTTAACTTTGTCTTAGCTGGAACAGCATGGGCGGCGATTAATGTTAACTCTTTACCAATGGTCTTAGAGATGGCAAAGGCTGGCGATGTTGGGCGATATACCGGACTGTATTATACATTTTCAATGAGTGCTCAGATTGTGACTCCAATATTATCTGGTGTCTTGTTTGATCTGATTGGGTATGAAGTGCTGTTCCCTTATGCAGCATTCTTTGTTGCTTTAGCACTTGTGACAATGAGCCAGGTGAAGCATGGAGATACAACTGTAAGTAAATTTGTAGAATAAAAAATCACACCGTAGTGTGATTAGATTAAACCAAATTTCTTAAAGGCATGATACAAGCCATGGTCGTCTACATCAAATGTGGTGTAGGTGGCGATGGCTTTTAATTGGTCTACGCCATTGCCCATCGCAATTCCTACTTCAGCATCTTTAACCATCGAGTAGTCGTTCATAGAGTCACCTAATGCCATTGTATCTTTAATATCAGCATTGAAATGTTTTAGGACGGTTCTCATGCCGTGGGATTTATTGATACCTCGAGTGATAATTTCACCACTTGTTTCATATTTAATGACTTCATAATCTTCACCAAATAATTGTTCAATCTCATAGAGTTCTACATTTGTTTTTGTAAAGAGAGAAAACTTATTAACTGGTTGAGGATCTTCATAATAGTGTTTAATTGGATAGACCATGTTTTCTTGAACTAAATGTCGAGTGACTTGTGGACCTAGTTCTTTTTCATCCCTAACACGTCTTTTTCTAAAGAATTCGATGGCGTCGTCATTGTAGTATGAGATGTTTGGTCCTTCTAGGACATAGCCAATATTCTTGGTTTCAAATATTTCGAGTGCTTTTTTAATTTCATCTTCAGTTAGTTCGTTTTTGTAAAGTACGTCTCCATTTACTTCAACATGTCCACCACAGGCGAAAACAAATCCGTCAAATGGATAGAATTGAAGTAAGTCGTCTACGGCTGATTTAACTCTTCCTGTATTAATAAATATTTTATGACCATTTCTGCGAGCAATATCAATTGCTTCTAATGCCGATCTTGGAATCCCTGTATGATGGCTTAAGAGAGTACCATCAATATCGACAAATACGTATTTAGTTGACATATACACCTTCCTTTGTTTCCATTATAGACCAGTTACTCTAATGTTTCAAAACTGATGAACATTCTTTACGAACTTTTTACATTTGGGAGAATAAAACTATATTGAGTGATGTGCTAATCTCTTTTTATCATTAAAATTTTTATGTTGGTTAAAAAACTATGTCAGATAGAATCATTAAATAATTGATAGGTGGCTTTCCAATCGAAATATTTATAATATTAAAAATGTTAATAAAATCACTTGATAAAGATAAAACATGTGATAGAATGTTAACGTACTATGTTAAAAACATAACGAAAGGAAGGGAAATTTTTACATGAAACGTTTATTAGTTTTATTACTAACGGCAATGATGTTATTAGCTGGATGTTCTTCAGAGCCTGCGCCAGCAGAAACACCTGATCCAACAGAGCCAACTGAGCCATCTGAGCCGTCTGAACCAACAGAGACAAAGATGACAGCTGGAACATATTCATCAGTTGGTACAGGATTTAAGGGTGACATCAAGGTTGATGTTACAGTAACAGAAGATGAGGTAACTGAAATTGAAGTGGTTGAGCATACCGAAACAAATGGTATTGGCTCAGAAGCACTATTGGTTTTAGTGGATAATGTAGTTAAATATCAAACTGCTGCTGTTGATTCAGTGGCTGGAGCTACAGTTACATCTAATGGATTTAAAACAGCAGTCAAAGATGCATTAACTCAGGCAGGAGCCGATATGGGTAAATTTAATGCGACAGCTGTTAAAGGTGAATTAAAAGATGAAACGATTGATGCTGATGTTGTTGTAGTTGGTGCTGGAGCCGCTGGAATGATGTCTGCACTATATATTGCTAAAGAAGGATACAGTGTTGTATTACTAGAGAAAACACCTATGGTTGGTGGAGCTAGTGCTATGGCTGGTGGAACCTTAGCTGCTACCAATAGTCAATGGCAAAAAGATGCTGGTTACGAAGATTCTTCTGAAATGTTAAAAGAACGCTTATTAGCTGCAGGTCATAACAAGAACCATCTACCAACAGTTGAGTTGTATGCAAGCATTATTGGTCCAAACTTTGACTGGATTGTTTCTGAAGAAGGCGGAGAAATGCCTTATAAGAATGAGGGTGCAGGAGCAAGTTTCTCATTTGATGGTGGCGGAGCTGGTGCGATGCTGAAATTAAAAGAAAACTTAGAAAATGCTGGCGTTGAAATACTGCTTAGTACTGAAGCGACTGAACTAATTGTTGAAGGCGATGCAGTTGTTGGTGTTAAAGCGACTGGAGAAGAAGCTAACTATACAGTTAATGCAAGATCAGTAATTCTGGCTACTGGTGGTTATGGAAACAACAGGGACTTAGTTCCTGAAGAATACTTTGCGTTCCGTTATTCTGGACACTCTGGACATAATGGAGATGCTTTAGAAATGATTAAGGCTGTTGATGGTGCTACGCGTAATTTAACATGGCTCAACAAACAACCTAATACGATGATTCTTCCAAGTGGAGCACCTCAATACACAAATATGGGTGTAAATGCTGTTTATAAGATGAGTGGAATTCTAATCAATGAAAACGCTGAAAGATTTGCTCACGAAAGTGGCGATACTTGGGAATTAATGCTTAGAATGGAAGAAAATGAAAGACAATACTTATTGATGGATCAAGAAAACTATGAAGCCTTCAATGAAGCGATGGCTAATAGAAACATCTTTAATGCAGATGATCCTGATAAATGGACTGCTGATGACTATGAAGGTCAACCAGTCTATAAAGGAGCAGATACTTTAGAAGAACTAGCAGAAAAGATTGATGTTCCGGTAGATGCTTTAAAAGAGACAGTTGCTAAATACAACGAAGCAGTTACTTCTGGTTCTGATGATGAATTTGGTCGTGAATTAACAACAACGATTGCTGAAGATGGACGCTATTATGCATTAGAAATGTCAATTCGTTATTCTACTTCATTAGGTGGAATTCAAATTAATGACAAGATGCAAGTGTTGAATACTTCTGAAGTACCTGTTGAAGGCTTATATGCTGCGGGTGAAGTTGTTGGTGGTGTTCAAGGTGATTTATACTTAGGTGGATCAACATTCACATGGGCAATGACATCAGGCGTAGAGGCTGGTAGAGTTGTTTCTGAAGCACTAGCTGAATAAATTATAGATTAAAATTTAAAGGAGTTTCGGCTCCTTTTTTTTATGGTCCAAATAAATAGTTGACATATCAATGGATTAGGCTTACAATAATAATAAAGTTAGGCATGCCTAATTAAAAGGAGAAAAGATATGTTGACATCAAATAAAGAGGATTATTTGAAAATAATATATGAGGAGGGTGGCTTTGAGAATCCTGTCACCAATAAGGTGATTGCTGAGAAATTAGGAGTTGCTCCACCCTCTGTATCAGAAATGATTGTTAAACTTGATAAACAAGGCTTAATTACTTATGAAGCGTACAAAGGGTCACAATTAACAAAGGCCGGTCTTGATGCGTGTATTGAATTAATAAGAAGTCATCGATTGTGGGAAGTGTTTTTAACGAGCCATCTTGGCTATTCACTGCGTGAATCTCATGAATACGCACATCTTTTAGAGCATATTTCGGATAGTTTACTGATAGATAGATTAAACCATTATTTAGAGTATCCAGAGGTGTGTCCTCATGGTTTTGTTATTCCGCAAAAAGGACAAGGACCAAATAAAATTAACAATAACCATAAGAAACTATCACAGGTAAGTCCACATGACATTGTTAAAATAGTTCGTGTCTTTGAAGATGGTGCATTACTAGATTATTTAGAACAAAGTGGTGTTGAAATAGGTAAGACAATAGAAGTTGTTCATGTAGCAGATTATGAAGGACCAATAACTTTTAATCAAGATAATAGGGAGATTGTGCTTAGTTATAAGGCAGCAACTCAGGTGTTTGTAGTATGAGTTCAATAAGAAAAATATTATTAATTGGTTTAGTTACCTTGTTAGCTAGCTGTTCAAATCAGTCAACAACAAGTGACAATGGAAAGTTGACTATAGTGGCGACAACAACAATGCTTGCTGACCTTGCTAACAAAATTGGTGGTGAGGCTGTTACTGTGACTGGTTTAATGGGGCCTGGGATTGATCCTCACTTGTATCAGGCAAGTGCTGGAGATGTCATTAAATTACAGGATGCTGATGTTGTTTTATATAATGGTTTACATTTAGAGGGAAAGATGGGAGATTTATTTTCTTCTTTGGGTGAACAAGGTAGAAATATGATTAGTATAGAGGATGGCTTTGATGTTAATGATTTATTAGAGGATAGTGAGAATCCTGGATATTATGATCCGCATGTATGGTTTGATGTTGAGTTGTGGAGAAATGCAGCAGAACATGTTACATCCGAACTTTCTACGATAGATTCAGACAATACAAGCAGTTATCAATCAAATTTGGAATCGTACTATAGAGAACTGAGTAAATTAGAAGAATATATAAATGATCGATTTACTGAGATTCCTGAGAATCAGCGAATCTTAGTAACGGCTCATGATGCTTTTGGATATCTTGGAAAAGCGTATGGGATTGAAGTAGTCGGTTTACAAGGGATTAGTACTGATGCTGAGGCTGGTACTTCTGATGTGCGTCAGTTAGCACAGTTTATCGAAGAAAATCAAATTAAGGCAATCTTTGTTGAATCGTCAGTGCCACCGAAGAATATTGAAGCTTTACAAGATGCCGTTATTGCTAGAGGGTTTGAAGTTGAAATTGGTGGACAACTCTATTCAGATTCACTGGGCGATGGTAATTATATTGACACGTTTAGAGAAAACATCGATACGATTGTTGATGCTTTAAAATGATAGAAGGGATGGTAAGAAATGGAAGTAAATAATAGTGCTGTGAGTGTTCATGATTTAACGGTTGCTTATGATGTCAAGCCTGTCTTATGGGATATTGATTTAGAGCTTCCTAAGGGAAAGTTGATTGCGATTGTAGGCCCAAATGGTGCGGGTAAGACAACTCTAATTAAGACGATGTTGGGTTTAATTGAGCCATTAACTGGTGAGACAACATTTCCCATCCTTAAAGGAGAGTCAACTGATAACAAAATAGCGTATATTCCACAGAGTGGGAGTGTCGACTGGGATTTCCCGGTGACAGTTGTAGATGTTGTTATGATGGGCCGCTATGGTCATTTAGGCTGGCTTAAGCGTCCTGGTAAGAAAGAAAAACAGATGGCTTTAGAAACTCTGGATAAAGTTGGTATGAAAGAGTATGCGACACGTCAGATTAGTCAATTGTCTGGTGGTCAACAACAGCGTGTGTTTTTGGCTAGAGCCCTTATTCAAGAGGCTGATATCTACTTTATGGATGAACCGTTTAAGGGAGTTGATGCTCAGACTGAGAAGTCTATTGTTAATTTACTTAAAGAAATTCAAAAAGAGGGTAAGACTGTTATTGCGGTTCATCACGATCTTCAAACAGTGGCTGAGTACTTTGATTGGGTCACACTGATTGATTTAAAGATAATTGCGAGTGGACCAGTAGAAGAAGTATTTACTCAAGAGAATCTGAGGTTGACCTATGGTGAATGATTTATTATTGCTTTTAAATGACTATACCTTTCAAGTCGTAGCGCTAGGGTCAGCATTGCTTGGTGTTATTAGTGGAGTTCTGGGTTGTTTTTCTGTATTACGCAAACAGAGTTTACTGGGTGATGGTGTGTCTCATGCAGCTTTACCGGGTGTTGTTTTAGCGTTTCTATTAACTGGCAGCAAGAATACTGAGGTTCTATTATTAGGAGCTTTATTTACTGGCGTACTGTCTACTTTAGTCATTATGGTGATTGTTAGAAACTCACGAATTAAATTTGATAGTGCTCTCGCATTGGTGATGTCTGTCTTTTTTGGTTTTGGTTTAGTCTTGCTTACATATTCTCAGAAAATTTCAAATGCAAACCAAGCTGGTTTAAGTCGTTTTATTTATGGACAGGCTTCGACAATGCTTAAGTCTGATGTCGTTATGATGGCTATTGGTGGGAGCATCTTACTATTTGTTGTTCTATTATTTTGGAAAGAATTCAAACTTATATCATTTGATGCTGAGTTTGCCCAGACTTTAGGGTATAATACGAAGCGATTAAATTTATTACTCACTTTCTTAATTGTTATGGCAATTATTCTTGGTTTACAGACAGTGGGTGTTGTGCTGATGAGTGCGATGTTAGTTGCGCCAGCTGTAGCAGCTCGTCAATGGACCAATCGGTTATCGGTGATGGTTGTTTTGTCTGCTGTTTTTGGTGCCACCTCTGGTATTGTAGGGACATTATTATCCTCAGCGATTACTGGTTTGGCGACAGG
>DUUI01000075.1 GCA_012841625.1 Erysipelothrix sp.
CTCAGACAGCCAACCAGTCTTACCACCCATAATATAACCGATTTTTTCTTCGTCATATTGTGAATATAAAAGAATTGTTGATTCAAATTCTAAGCCACCAGGATTATACTCCGTTTCAGGAGAAGTATAATTTAAAGTTGAAAAGATTTCTTTAAACAAATCATTCTTTAATGCTATTTGTGTGAGTAAAGCAATATCATTGGTGGTTGTTGTGTGGTTTTCCTCAAATAATCCCGTTGTATTTATGAAATTAGTGTTGTTAAGTCCTAATTCTAAAGCTGTTTGATTCATCAACTCGACATAAGCAGGAACACTTCCTGAAATCACACGCGCAATCGCATTGCTGGCATCAGCTCCAGAAGGTAACATGCTGCCATATAATAAATCTCTAAATGTCACAACCTGTCCTTCATAAAAGCCTGCGACAGATGCGTTTTCTTCTGCTAAACCGGCGATGTCTTCATACTGAATAGTGACTAGTGTATCTAAGCTGGGACCATTAAGAATGGCAGTATAGTTGGTTAGTATTTTTGTTAATGAAGCGGGATACATGGAGGCATCCGCATTTTTTTGATATAAAACTCTTGTTTCATCCTGATATACTTCTGTGACAGTCGCAAAGTTACTATTGAGGTTAATTAAATCAATATCACTGAGTGAAACAGCTTGTACTGAGATAAAGGATGTGATCAGTAATAGTGTAATTAAAAGGGGGGTTAATATTTTTTTCATGCCTACATTCTAACATAAAAAAAGTTGAACTTTTTAAGCTCAACTCTATTTTCTTAATGCATCTCTAATTTCTCGTAGTAATACAACTTCATCGCTTTCAACAACTTCTTCAACAACCTCAACTTCAGGTTCAGGTTTGCGGATCTTATTAATTGTGCGAATGATTAAGAATAAGACAAACGCAATAATTAGGAAGTTAACGATTGCTTGAATAAATAGACCAATAGCTAGTGGAACGGTATTAACTCTGATAACCCATGATGAGAAATCAATGCCTACCATCATTCCGATAATTGGCATTAGAAGGTCATCAACAAGTGAATTAACGATTGCTGAAAAAGCACCACCAATGATAACACCGACGGCTAAGTCTAATGCATTTCCTCTTGAAATAAACTCTTTAAATTCTTTTAACATACTTAATTCCTCCTTTTTGAACAATATCCATTCTATCTTACTCAAAAAAGAGAGACAAGATTAATGACTAAAAAAAGTTCATCTTGTGATCTCAATTAAGTGGGACAGATAAACTGGTAGGCTAGAAAAATTTAAGACGAGTTCATGGAAATCATTAACATAACAAATCTTCTAAAATAGGCAAACAAACCGACCACTAATGTTTAACAATTTTGAAGAAATTTTCAATTAAAACTTCTCGATATTCTTCTTTAAGTTCGCCTATTTTTTGTCCTTGATACAGGACCTCTCCTTCATCACTACTTAAAGTTCCTGAAATAATCTTAATCAGAGTAGATTTTCCAGCACCATTTTGACCTAGCAGACCATAAACGCCCTTGTCAAATTTAATACTAACATCATTCAATGCCATCAATAAACCATATTTTTTCGTGACATGTTTAACTTCTAAATATCTATCCATTAACACTTCCTCTAATCAACAGAGTTATTGTCTTGATAGAAAACTTCGCAGTCATTTACTTCAAAAGAACAATTAAAGTAAGACATTTTCCCATCAATAAATCCTTTAGAAATAATGCTGTCATCAATCACTCGTATTATATGATAAAAGTCTTGGCTTATAAAAATAGTAACTAATAAACGACTTGAAGTCATAAAGTCAGACGGAGTAATTTCTTGAATAATGTTGTATTCATAGTCGTATTTGATATATTTCATCTCTTCTTCTTTAAGGGAAGCTACATAAACATATTCATCGTCAAAATATCCAATCATTTCGTCATGAGTTTCGGACAGAAGTTTATTAGTCTCTAAATCAAAAATCTTTGTTATCGTATAAATCTCACTAAGATCATCTACTTCATTAGCTTTTTTACTAACATTATAAGTACCAAATTTATCTCCATTCACAAATAATAAACTGTCATTATCATGAACATTAGTAATGCTAAAGTCACGTAAATCTAATCGTTTAATTGCACTGCTCCCATGATTATCAACAGTCATGTAAACATATTCATCATACGCATGGAGTCGAGATACACTCCCATCAACTTCAAGCGTTTCTATCTCTTTTAATTGATTATCATAGATATGAAGAATCAAACCATTCATATTGTTTTCAGTAATTATCAATCTATCTTGATGCAAAATGAACAAGTAGGGGACAAAAGTAAGAGATAAAAGTTGTTTCCTGTTTTCCCCCTTTAAGTCAACTTGATTCAAGTAATAACCCACATTTTGTTCAATGTCTTGGCCCTCGCTTAAAAAATACAAAGAATCACCAAACTGTTGAACTGATGACCCAAAAAAGAATGCGTCGTAATATTTATCAAATTGATAATCTTCAAGTAGATTAACTTCTTTATCGTCAGCAAAGGAAAGGTAACTTAATGGGATAGAATTATAGTTACTATCAACATAAACTAACTGATACAGATCATAAAGGTAAAAACCATCACCCTTATCTGTGAAATGTTCATAATAAACAAAAGTTGTCCCTAGATGCTTTGGTTCAGTTTCGTTTGTTTCAAAGACAACATCACTCCCTTGCCCACATGCACAAAGCAATAAAGTGATTACAATTAGAATAATTTTTCTCATACACAACCTACCTTCTAAAAAGAGTAAATGAAGCTTTATTTGAACTAATTCATTACTCATACCCATTCTTTTTTATGCCTTTTACAATAATAGGGTGGGATTTGGGTATAAAAAAAGTCCTCTAATAAGTGGACTTACGCCAAGTTGGACAGATGAATTGGCAGGGGTACCAGGACTCGAACCCGGATTTACGGTTTTGGAGACCGTCGCTCTGCCATTGAACTATACCCCTATAAATTGGTGACCCGTACGGGATTCGAACCCGTGAATGCATGCGTGAAAGGCATGTGAGTTAACCGTTTCTCCAACGGGCCATACTGAAGTGCCTACAAATAATAGCATAATTTAGGCAGTCAATCAAGCTATTATGTGTATTTTATAGGCTATTTCAAATATTTAAGATTTTTATAATTTCTTTGAGTATTCTTCTACTCGATCTTCTAAGCTTTCCTTAGGATCAGCAATATATTTAGTGAATTCATTATTCCAATAATCACTATGAATTAAGAAATTAGCACCAGACACAGACTGAGCAACAGGTATGTCATACAATACCGCAATCCTTAATAAAGCCTTCACATCAGGATCATGGGGTTGGGCTTCAAGTGGATCCCAAAAGAAGAAAAGTAAATCAATCTCATTTTGAGCAATAGCAGCACCTAATTGTTGATCGCCACCCATCGGTCCTGATAAAAAAGAAGAGATTTCAGTACTATATCTTTCACGAATAAGTGAAGAAGTTGTCCCAGTGCCGACAAGTTTATGGCCCTTAAAAGCATCGATGTTTTGATCCAGCCATCTTAGCAACTCATCTTTTCGATTATCATGAGCAACTAAAGCAATTGTTTTTTGTTTAGGTATTTGTATATTCTTCATAACAGCCTCCTGTTTTTTTAATTGTAACATAGTCTTTGATTAAGTATAATAAGGACATGAAACAATTACTTAAAGATAAAGACATCAATCGCTCGATTACACGCATGGCTCATGAAATTATAGAACGAAATCAAGGAATAGATAACCTTGTTTTAGTTGGTATAAAAACAAGAGGCATTCCACTCGCTTATCGAATTCAAAGTTTACTTCAAGAATTTGAAACACAAGCAGTGGAAGTCATTGAACTAGATATTACCAACTGGCGTGATGATAAGAAAGATAGTCATGATTCATATGTTATCGATAAAAACATAACCAATAAAACATGTGTCTTAGTGGATGATGTTTTCTATACAGGAAGAACCATCAGAGCCGCCATGGACGCCTTAGTAGACCATGGACGCCCTAAGTCTATACAACTAGCAGTCTTAGTAGATCGAGGCCACAGAGAGCTTCCTATTCGTGCTGATTTTGTTGGAAAAAACATACCCACCTCACAAAGTGAGCGTGTTTTTGTCCGCTTTTCTGAAATTGATGATGAAGATGGGGTCTTCATTGACAAACAAGTGGTAAGTTAGTAAAATACACACATAAGCAATGAAAAGAAGTAGTAGCTAAATCTTTTATTAAAGAGAATTATCGGTTGGTGCAAGATAATATAAAAGACAGTGAACTCGTCTTGGAGCTAATTAGGCAAAACCTAATTCGTCGTTGGCGTTAACAACTCGAGTCAAAATCAAAGGTGGTACCACGCTTTATGCGTCCTTGGGAAGCCTTTTTTATTTATTTAAAGGAGAATATAAACTATGTACAATCATAAAGTTGTTGAAAAGAAATGGCAGAAGTATTGGGACGAAAACAAAACATTTAAAACCGATACCTCAGATTTCTCAAAACCTAAATACTATGTCCTAGACATGTTTCCATATCCAAGTGGAGACGGATTACATGTCGGCCACCCAAGATCCTATACCGCCACCGATATCGTGGCACGATTTAAACGCCAACAAGGCTATAATGTGCTACATCCAATGGGTTGGGATGCTTTTGGATTACCAGCTGAACAATTCGCTATCGAAACAGGAAATCATCCAGCAACCTTTACTAAAAAGAATATTGATGTCTTTAGAGATCAAATTAAATCATTAGGTCTTTCCTATGACTGGGATCGCGAAATCTCAACCACTGACCCAGATTATTTCAAATGGACGCAATGGATATTCTCACAACTGTATGACAAAGGACTAGCCTATGTTGATGAAATTGCCGTCAACTGGTGTGAAGCCTTAGGCACAGTGTTAGCCAATGAAGAAGTTATAGATGGTAAAAGTGAAAGAGGCGGACATCCAGTAATTCGTATTCCAATGAGACAATGGGTCTTAAGAATTACAGAATATGCTCAAAGACTTCTCGATGATTTAGATTTAGTGGAATGGCCTAATTCAACTAAAGAAATGCAAGCCAACTGGATCGGTCGAAGTGAAGGAGCCAATGTCATCTTTAAAATAGAGGGGCATGATAAAGAATTTACAGTCTTTACAACACGAAGTGATACTTTGTTTGGCGCAACATACTGTGTTTTTGCGCCTGAACACCCATTTGTCAAAAGCATTACAACAGAAGAAAACAAAGAAGCAGTTTCTAAGTATATTGATTCCATTCAATCAAAATCAGATTTAGAAAGAACTCAGCTAAATAAAGAAAAGACTGGTGTATTTACAGGTGCATTCGCCATCAATCCAGCTAATAATAAAAAAATTCCTATTTACATCGCTGATTATGTGCTTTCAACATATGGCACAGGAGCCATTATGGCAGTTCCCGCTCATGATCAAAGAGATTATGAATTTGCGACTAAGTATAATTTGGAAATTATTCCTGTACTTGAGGGCGGAGATTTATCAATCGAAGCATTTGAAGGTGATGGATTTCACATAAATTCAGACTTTTTAAATGGATTAGGCAAAGAAGAAGCCACCAACAAGATGAATGCCTGGTTAGAAGAAAGAGGCATCGGAGAACCAAAAGTTACTTTTAAACTTCGTGATTGGTTGTTCTCACGCCAACGGTATTGGGGCGAACCAATTCCAATTATTCACTTAAAAGATGGTACCATGAGAAGTCTATCTCAGGATGAACTTCCATTAACTCTACCTGAATTAGATAACTATAAACCTACTGGCAGTAGCGCGACACCATTATCAAATAATCCTGAGTGGGTAAATATACCTGAAGGCACCAGAGAAACTAATACGATGCCGCAGTGGGCAGGTTCATGTTGGTACTTCATTCGATATATTGACCCTCACAATCAAAATGAACTAGGCGATAAAAAGTTATTAGACCACTGGCTACCAGTTGACCTTTATATAGGTGGCGCAGAACATGCGGTGTTGCACCTACTTTATGCTCGATTCTGGCATAAATTCCTCTATGATTTAGGAGTTGTAAGTACCAAAGAACCATTCTCTAAGTTGTTTCATCAAGGAATGATTCTAGGTGAAAACCATGAGAAGATGAGTAAGTCCCGAGGCAATGTAATTAATCCTGATGACTTAGTCAGTAGTCATGGAGCTGACAGCTTAAGAATCTATGAAATGTTTATGGGTCCATTAGAGGCAGCCTTACCTTGGACTGAACAAGGTATAGATGGAACCAAACGTTGGTTAGATCGTGTTTGGCGTCTCTTTGAACAAAAAGAAATCGTTGATGAAAATAATGGAGAACTTGATTATGTGTATCACTACACAGTAGAGAAAGTAACCCATGACATTGATACTTTAAATCTTAATACAGCAATTTCTCAGATGATGATTTTTGTGAATGAAGCATATAAACAAGACACAATTCCAAGAGAATATGCTCAAGGATTTGTTCAGATGTTTGCTTGTTTCGCGCCTCATATGGGTGAAGAACTATGGCAAAAACTTGGACACGAAGAATCAATCTCTTATGTAGCTTGGCCTACCTTTGATCGACAAAAACTTGTCCAAGAAACAAAGGAAATAGTTGTTCAAGTTAATGGTAAACTTCGTGGTAAATTTGAAGCATCACTTGATGAAACGAAGGAGAACCTAGAAAAAATGGCTCTTGAGGTTGACAATGTTAAGAATTTTATTGGAGACACACCAATTCGTAGAGTCATTGTTGTACCAAACAAATTAGTTAATATAGTAATATAATGCGATTTATTCGGCTTTTTAATTATATAAGTGTCATTGGAAATGTTTCATTGATACAATAATTATAGGAGATTTAACGATGGAAAAGAAACCTTATCTTGAGATTTTCAAAGTGTTTACAAAACTAGGTTTTACAGCCTTTGGCGGACCAGCTGCCCATGTAGCCATGATGGAAGATGAAATTGTCGATAAACGCAAATGGTTGCCTAAAGAGAAATTTGTGGATATGTTTGGATTAACATCTCTGATCCCTGGACCCAACTCGACTGAAATGGCTATTTTCTTAGGCTACGATAGGGGTGGAATTATTGGCTTATTTATAGCTGGTATAAGCTTTATCATCCCAGCCATGATAATGGTTTTGATTTTTACATTTTTATATGTTGAATATAATTCAATTCCTCAAGTTGCTAATCTATTAGACGGTATTAAACCAGTCATCATTGCGATTGTGTTAAATGCCCTTATAAAACTAATCAGTACTGTTTTAAAGAAACCCCTATATTGGTTCGCATTTGTCGTGACTATTGGTCTCTATTTACTTGGTGTCAATGAATTAGTGTTACTATTTGGAATGGGTGTTCTAATTTTCTTGTACAATTTAATGATTGAGCATCAATCAGGTAAGACATACGCTGTTGAGCCAGTCAGTTTAGTCCTTTTGTTTTTAACATTTTTAAAAATTGGAGTGGTCTTATACGGTAGTGGATATGTTTTATTAGCTTTTTTAGACAATGAATTCGTATCGGATTTAGGACTCATTACTCAAGGTCAATTAATCGATGCTGTAGCCATTGGTCAATTAACACCGGGCCCTGTTTTTACAACAGCTGCCACAGTGGGTTATCTTGTGAAAGGTATACCAGGAGCATTAGTAAGTTCAGCTGGAATCTTTTTACCCTCATTCTTGTTAGTGGCCATATTAAACCCCATTCTTCATAAACTAAGAGCCTCACAGAAACTTAAGTTTATACTAGATGGGGTGAATGTTGCGTCATTAGCATTAATGGCAGCCGTCCTAGTTCGCTTGTTTGAATCGTCCATTGTTAACATACCAACGGCTCTTGTAGGAGTGGTTTCATTTGTTGCTTTATACGTTTTTAAGATTAATACGACTTGGTTAATCTTATTTGGTGCTTTATTTGGTTTCTTACTTTTGTAAGGATTTAAGTGTATAAACTAAGATATCGCCATCAGCAAACAGTCGTATATCAACTTTCGATGTACCAATCCCGCTAGAGATATCTAATTGCATATTAGATAGGTTTTGTGTGTGTCTGGTATAGGGTTGAGCATTATTAAATAGCCCCCTAAATAATGGAAGATTAATCTGTCCACCATGGGTAGACCCAGCAATCATCAGATCGATTGGAAAGGCCGCAAATAAATCAGCATTCTTAGGTTCATGGGTAAAGGCAATAGTATATTTACTATTATCCATTAAATTAACATTTGGTTCCGATTTGGTTCCGATTAAATTAAAGAAGTCTTTATTGTAATAAATGTGGAATAATTTATCATCAATAATTTCAAATTCTGCCATATTCATGAGTGATTCAAAGGTGTTGGTCGCATATTCAGAGGAATCTTCCTGTTGACCACTTACCGCAAATTTACCGTAAGGTGCATTTATTGAAGATAATGTGTCAATTAAATATGACAATTGTTGTTGTTCTAATTGTCCTTCTTCAGTGTAGTCGACTAAATCCCCACCAAACAAAACAACATCTGGTTTTTCTTTATTAATTTGTTTTACAGCTTTGTCTAGCCTGTTCTCATCGACAAATAAATTATAGTGAACATCAGAAAAATAGACAATTTTCAAACCATCCAGTGATTCTGATATTTTAGTATCTTGTATAGTAATTTGTCTTGTTTTAACTCGCTTATTAGCAAAAAACAGCCCATCAACCAATAGGATTACAAGGGCTAAGACGAATACTAATAAAGTGATAATGAGGGCTTGTTTCTTCTTTGTCATAAACATATTATAAACAATTTTTTAGATAAGAAAAGGATTGAAACATCAATCCTAGTTTTTACGATTATAATTCATAGCCTCTCTCATATTGAGAATGACTGGAATAACAATTGGGTTGCGCTGTGTTTGTTGGTAAAGATAGGGTTCCAGTGTTTCTCTGATTGTGTTCTTCAATTCTGAGAAAGTAACTTTAGATTTCATTCTCTCGCTAAGTGATTCATAGACTAACAGTTCTGCTTCTTTAAGCAAACCTTGATTTTCTTTGATATAAACAAATCCTCTTGAGACAATGTTTGGTCTGACTAGAATCTTGTTATAACGAGAGTCAATAGTAACAAAGACAGCAACTAATCCATTATCACTTAAAATCTTTCGATCTTTAATAACGGCAGTACTTAAGCCTGAGGCGTCATTACCATCGACATAAATATCATCAGCTGTTATTCGTTGATTGCTTCTAAATACTTCATGATTTCTAAGGATTAGAGCATCTCCATTGGAACAAATAAATATTTTTTCTGGATCAACACCAACTTCAACTGCTGTTTTGGCATGGGTTACTAACATCTTGTATTCACCATGCATAGGCATAAAGTAGGTTGGTTTAGTTAATTGGAAGAACAATTTTTGTTCCTCAGAACTAGCATGGCCTGTTGTATGAATCGAGTTTAATGGTGAGTTAATAACTACATCTGCTCCTAAGCGGGTCAATCTATTAACAACACCAGATACTGATTGAGCATTTCCTGGGATTGGATTACTTGAGAATACGACCGTATCACCTGGAATAACTTTTATTTGTCTGTGGGTGCCATTAGCAATTCTACTTAAGGCAGCAAGTGATTCACCTTGAGAACCTGTACAAAGGATACAAATCTTGTGGGCAGGAGTATGATTTAATTCATGATTGTTCATGAAATGTTTATCTGAAGCTTTAATTGTTCCCATCCGTCGTCCTATTTCAACGACTCTATCCATTGAGCGACCAAAAACAGCAATCTTTCGTCCAGAGGCAATGGCAGCATCAATAATCTGGGCTACTCTATACACATTGGAGGCAAAGGTTGCGATGATGATTCTTGATTGGGTTTTATTAAAGATTTCCATAATTGATTTTGCGACTTCTTTCTCAGATATAGAGAATGAGTTAACTTGAGAGTTGGTTGAGTCTGATAATAAGAGATCAACACCTGAAGCTCCTAAGAAGGCAATCTTTTGGTAGTCTGAGTTTTGGCCTACAGGTGTTAAGTCAAATTTAAAGTCACCAGTTGAAACAATTCGTCCATTTTCTGTATTTAATAAGACACCTAATGAATCTGGAATGGAGTGAATTACATCAAAGAATCCAATAATAAAATGTTTTGTTTGGATTTTTGTTGTTGAATCAATTTGTTGGATGTTTATATTACTAAGGCGACGCTCTTGGAATTTCTTTTCTAATAATGCTTTCGCAAAGCGTGGTGCATAGATTTTTTCTGGTTTAACTGTTTGGAGCAAGAAAGGTACGCCTCCGATATGATCTTCATGACCATGAGTTATGATAAGCGCTTTGAATTTCTTTTGATTTCTTTGAAGGTATGAAAAATCAGGGATGACATAGTCAACGCCTAATAAGTTTTCTTCTGGGAACATAACGCCGCAGTCAACGACGATTATCTCATCTTCGTGTTCGAAACAGTACATGTTTTTTCCGACTTCATTCATTCCACCTAGAGCATAGATTAAAGTATCGTTCTTTTTACGATTAGGTTGCGTGTAGGATAAATGAGGTGCTTCTTGTTTTTGTGATTTCATAGTAAAACTCCTAAATAATAATTGCTTTTGGATTTATATAATCCGGTTCGGTTTTAGAAATGTGATCATAGAATAATATTCCATTTAAATGATCAATTTCATGTTGCATGACAATGGCTAAATAACCAGTAGCGTCAATTGTTATGTTTTCTTTAGTGAGTGCATCATAGGCACGTACTTTAATTTTATGAGAACGATAAACATAGCCAGGATAGGGCTCTTTGATTGAGAGACATCCTTCGCCTTCAGATAGAGCAGCTAATTTTGCTGATTTAGATAGAATAACAGGATTAATTAATACAAACTGAGTTGTATTTGTAATTTCACCCTCATCATCATAATCATAGATGACTATGGCGCAGGCTTGTTTTAAGACCCCAATTTGTGGAGCAGCAATACCTACGGCTGGTTGAAGATTATATTTCTGTGCAAGCTCGGGATTGGTTGAATTTACAACATACTCATATAGAGAATCGACAAGTTGCTGATCTTCTTGGGATAAAGGTAATTCAATTTTTTCTGATTTCTGACGTAATAAAGGATTTGGGTCCTTGATTATTGTGTCTGTTGTTATCATAATTCTATTATTAGTCCTGTTCTATGTGTATCAATCTTATATAATGATACAACAATTCGACTGAAAAGTATAGAACTCTGTGCAAAAGGTTTGAACTTTGATAAAATAGAAATGGTGAAAAAATGAAGAAAAAACGATTTGACATAAATATGCCAAAAGGATATTCAAAAATGATTCATTTAATAATGTTATTATTAAGTTTTTTTGGTGCGATAATGGTGACTTCTGCCTCGATGTCTGGTCAGAATACTCAATCGTTGGCCTTCTTAATTACAAAACAATTTGGATTTATCGTTATTTCTTATATTCTAATGATATTCTTTGCTAGAAAATTTCAGTGGAAATGGTTTTTTAATCCCTCCAGAGGGCTTAATTATATCTTATTGTTCTTTTTAGTATTTATACTGGTGCCTCGTTTTTTTGATCCTGTGTATGGATCTTATAACTGGATTCAGTTACCAGGTGGATTTACTATCCAATCCTCGGAGATTTCTAAACCATTTATTATTGCGATTATTGCATCAGTCTTAGGTGGATTACCGGTTGATTCTTGGATGCTAGACAAAGAGCGACTAAAAAAAGTTAAATTTACAGATAAAATTAAAAGAGTGTGGACTGTCGTAAAAGGGCCATTAATTGCGGTTGTTGCGATGATGGGAATTATCTTAATTGTTCAGAATGACTTTGGAACCTTTATGATTATTTTGGTAATTGCGGCAACATTAGTGTTTATGGCGAGTCATCCTTTCATTACTGGTTTACAGCGTATTTTATTAATTGTTTTTATTGTAGCCATCGGAATTGGCGTGTTTGCAATGACACCAGGGGGTATTCATTTACTTGAAACAATAGGTTTTGAGGAATATCAATTAAATCGTATTACATCACTGTATACTTTATTTGAAAGAGATCGGATCTTATCAACTTCGATGCAACAAGTTAATGGTTTACTAGCATTTGCGAAGGGTGGATTATTTGGAAACGGCTTAGGGTCTTCGATTCTAAAATATGGATATATTCCTGAACAAGAGTCAGATTATGTCTTGGCTATTTTGATTGATGAGTTTGGTTTTATTGGATTTTTACTGATTACAATTGGATATATAATTATTATGTTTATTTTATTTAAACATGCGTTTAAGATAAAACATCAACCTTCACGATTGTATTTAATTGGTACTGCTACCTATATTTTTGTTCATTACTTATTTAATGTCGGTGGTACTTCTGGATTGATTCCTTTAACGGGTGTACCATTGCTCTTAATTTCAGCAGGTGGTTCTTCACAAATGGCGATATTCATTGCGATGGGGATTTCTCAAAATATAATTGCGAGACATGTGAGTTCAGAGAGAAAGCGAAAATGAGAATTATAGCTGGAAAATATAAATCTAGGAAACTTAAAACTTTAGGGTCACAGGACACCAGGCCAACCCTTGATCAAGTGAAAGAATCTTTCTTTAATCGTGTAGGCCCTTATTTTGAGGGTGGTCACTTATTGGATGTATTTGGTGGTTCAGGTGCAATAACGATTGAATTCTTATCTAGAGGTGTTGAAAAAGCGACTATTATTGAACTGAATCGTGAGGCAGTTTCTGTTATTAAGGAAAATTTAAAGTTTGTGGATGAGGCTGTAAAGGTTTATCCTATTTCATTTGAAAAGGCTCTAAAGCGGATTGATGAAAAGTTTGATTATGTATACTGTGATCCGCCGTATCATTTTAAGAATACGACAAAATTATTTGAATTATTAGTGAATGTGATTCATAAGGACACGATAATATTTTATGAGGCTGATAAAAAAGAAGACATGCCGATCCCCAAAGGATATACATGTCTTCGCGAAGATGACTATAAACGTGCTAAAATTATGTGGTTTCAGCTCGACCAATCGCAGTAATATGTCTGCCTGTGGTACCATCTCTTTGAAATGAGAAGAAGTCATTTGGATTAGAGAATGTATCTTTATCATATCGAGTGATGTTTACTTGTGGGATTCCACAGTCTAAACATTGATTAATATTCATTTGAGCGACATCCAATTTGAGCATATTTGACTCATCTAATTGGATGTTTTCATTTAATTCGTATGGATAGGGAACACTCTTAGGATCTAATTGACAAGAGTCAAAGCTTAAACAAGGGCCAATAATGACTTTTAAATTCTTTGGGTCGACATCTTCGTTGTCTAATATGAATTGAACTGATTTTCTTGTAATTTCTTGTAAAGTTCCTTGCCAACCAGCATGAATGGCAGCTATTAGATTCGTTGTTTCGTCATAAATCAGTACCGGTACACAGTCTGCATGCATAAAGGCCAGCATTAAATTAGAGTCAAATGTATAGAGTGCATCGACATTTGGAATACCTCCTTCAAATGAGAATGCGCCTTTGCCTCCATCTTTTTGTGTAACTTTTTTAATTTTGTCACTATGGCATTGCTTAACAAAGACCCATTGTGCTAGAGGTATAAAGACTTCTTTTGCGAGCTGTTCACGGTTATGACTGACTGAGAGTGGGCGATCGTTTACGATGTGTGACATATTGTTTGATTTATATGGACCTTGAGAAACTCCACCATATCGAGTGGATGTTAATGCGATAAATGGTTCAGGGATTTTATATTTCACAGGCTTGCCTCCTTAGCTTTATTATACATCAATAAGTTTAGTAGTCGTTTAAGTTTGAATGAAGTGGTTAATTGTATTCCACAGATTAGCACTCAATTATTGACAGTGCTAAGTATTGTGATATAATAAGACAGACAACCAGTTATAGAAGGTGGTGAAGTCGTGTTAAGCGAGAGAAGGATTGAAATATTTAGAGCAATTGTCTATGAGTTTATTCGGACTGCAGAGCCGATTGGATCTAAGACATTGATTGATAAATATAAATGGAATTATTCAAGTGCAACCATTCGAAATGAAATGAGTGCTCTGGAAGAAATGGGATTATTAGAAAAACCCCATACATCCGCTGGTCGTGTTCCGTCAACGAAAGGGTATCAGTTTTATACTCAATACTTGATGGAAGACAATGATGAGAATGAGCGACTTAAGAATAGTTTACAGGTTGTATTTTCTAATCGTGGACGGAGTGTTGAGGAGACATTGATGCAATCAGTTGAAATTTTGGCTGAGATGACTAATTTGACCTCAGGTGTGCTTGGTCCGGAGGCGACATCCCAATGTTTACAAGATATTAAAGTGGTTGTATTAGATGAGACACGGGCACTGGTTATATTTGAAACGAATCAAAACCATCGTGAAAGTAAGGTATTTGCTTTAGAGGATAATGTGTCAATTGCTGATTTACAGAAATATGTAAAGATCCTAAATGATCGATTGTGTGAAACACCAATTACTCAGATTCAAGAAAAGATGGAAAGCTTAAGGCCAATTTTACAACAGAGTATACTTCAGTATGAATCGTTGTTTGAAGCCTTTAGCCATGCGTTTATCAAATTTGCGAGTGACAGAATGTATTTTTCTGGTAAGAATAACTTATTAAATCAACCAGAATTTGGCGATGTTGAGAAGTTAAAACAATTGTTAAACATGTTGGAAAATTCAAGTTTGTGGGCCGATATCAGTATGGGCCGTGGTGATCTAAGGCTAAAGACTGGTGATCATTCTCAAACGATTTGGATTGATGATATGGCAGTGGTTACTTCTGAAATCAATATTGCTGGTGAAGAATCACACCAATTAGTGGTGGTTGGACCATCACGGATGGAGTATTCGAAAGTAGTGTCTCTGGTTGAGTATATATCGAAGATGATCGAGGAGGTTTATTCAGATGAATCAGAATGAAGAAGTGCATGTTGAGCAGGAAGAACAGCTGGAAACAGCTGAGAAGCCTAAAAAGAAAAAGTTTTTAAAGAAAGATAAGGACATCGAGTTGATTGAAAGCTTATCGAGAGAAAATGAAGAATTAAAGAATCAGTATTATAAAGCGTATGCTGATGCAGAAAATTACAAGAAACGAACTCAGAAAGAGTTGCAGAATTCGCTAAAGTATCGAATTCAATCATTTGCGAGTGATATTCTACCGGCAATTGATAACTTGGAAAGAGCTTTAAATAATGACACTAAAGATGAAGCATTTAAAGAGGGTGTCGTTATGATATATGATCAGTTAATGGCAGCATTAGAAAAAGAAGGGGTCACAGAGATAGATGCCCTTAATCAGCCATTTGATCATAATGTGCATAATGCATTAATGACAGAAAAGGTTGAGGGTACCCCGCCTAACATGGTCATTGAGGTATTACAAAAAGGATATATGTTAAAAGATCGTATTTTAAGAGCCGCTTTAGTTAAAGTGAGCGAATAACAAGAGGAGGAAAAACTATTATGAGTAAAATTATTGGTATAGATTTAGGTACGACTAACTCAGCGGTTGCGATTATGGAGGGCTCAGAGTCTAAAATTGTTACAAACCCTGAGGGAAATAGAACAACCCCATCAGTGGTTGCGTTTAAGAATGGAGATATTATTGTTGGGGATGCAGCAAAGCGTCAAGTTATTACAAATCCTAACTCAGTTACTTCTATTAAGCGTTTGATGGGTTCAAGTGAAAAAGTTAAAGCAGATGGAAAAGATTATACACCAGAAGAAATTTCAGCAATGATTCTTCAATATCTAAAAGGATATGCTGAAGAATATTTAGGTGAAAAAGTAACACGTGCAGTTATTACAGTGCCTGCTTATTTTAATGATGCACAAAGACAAGCAACTAAGGATGCAGGTAAAATTGCTGGTTTAGAAGTTGAGCGTATTATTAATGAGCCAACAGCGGCAGCTCTTGCTTTTGGTTTAGATAAAGACAATGTTGATGAAGAAAAAATCTTAGTTTTTGACTTAGGTGGTGGAACATTTGACGTTTCTATTCTAGAGCTTGCGGATGGTACATTTGAAGTATTGTCTACAGCAGGTGATAACAAACTGGGTGGTGATGACTTTGATGATGTTGTTGTTAACTGGCTTGTTGCAGAATTTAAGAAAACGAGTGGTGTTGACTTAAGTAAGGATAATATGGCGATGCAACGACTTAAAGAGGGTGCAGAGAAGGCTAAGAAAGAACTATCTAGTTTAGTACAGACTCAGATTAGCTTACCATTTATTTCAGCTAATCAAGATGGACCTCTACACTTAGATATTCAATTAAGTCGTGCTAAATTTGATCAAATGACTAAACATCTAGTTGATCGTGCTTTGGGACCTGTTCGTCAAGCACTTAATGATGCTGGTTTATCGAAGAATGATATTCACCAAGTTATCTTAGTGGGTGGATCAACTCGTATGTTGAGTGTTCAAGATCTAGTTAAGAATGAACTTGGCAAAGAACCTAATAAATCTGTTAACCCTGATGAAGTAGTAGCTATGGGAGCTGCGATTCAGGCGGGTGTTATTTCTGGTGATGTGAAGGGTGTTGTTTTATTAGATGTTACACCGTTATCACTTGGTATTGAGACGCTTGGTGGCGTGATGACTCGTTTAATTGATAGAAATACAACTATTCCTACGAGTAAGTCACAAGTCTTTTCGACAGCTGCTGATAATCAACCTGCAGTTGATATCCATGTATTACAGGGTGAAAGACCAATGGCTAATGATAACAAAACTTTGGGTATGTTTAAGTTAGATGGTATTGCGCCAGCTCGTCGTGGAATTCCTCAAATTGAAGTTACTTTTGATATTGACGTCAATGGTATAGTTCATGTTAGTGCGATGGATAAGGGTACCAATAAAAAACAATCAATTACCATTTCTAATAGTTCAGGTTTATCTGAAGAAGAAATTGAGAAGATGGTACAAGAAGCAGAGGCTAATAAAGAGGCTGATGAAAAGCGTCGTAATGAGGCTGAAGTTCGTAATAAAGCTGAACAATTCATTAATCAAATTGATCAAACATTAGAAGATGAAAATGCTCAGGTTGATCAAGCTCAAAAAGATGAAGTGAAGAAACTTCGTGATGAATTACAAACAGCACTGGACAACAATGACATGGATACATTAGAATCTAAGTTGGACCAATTAGAACAAGCAGCTCAACAAATGACTGAAGCGATGTATCAACAGCAAGCTCAAGAGGCTAGCCAAGCTGAGCAACAAACAAATGGAGAAGCTCAAGGTGCTGATGATGATGTACTTGATGCAGAGTTTGTTGAAAAAGAATAAATTATTGAAATTAAAGGGAGAAACTGATGGCCAATAAAAGAGATTATTATGAAGTGTTAGGCGTGAGTAAAACAGCATCTGCTGATGAAGTTAGGAAAGCTTATCGAAAACTGGCGAAGAAGTATCATCCCGATGTGAATAAAGAAGAAGATGCTGAAGTTAAGTTCAAAGAAGTTCAAGAAGCGTATGAAGTTTTGAGTGACGCCAATAAAAAAGCTACTTATGACCAATTTGGCCATGCTGGAATGGATGGAGCTAATGGAGGCTTTGGTGGCTTTGGACAGGGCGGTTTCTCTGGCGGTTTTGGCGGCTTTGAGGACATCTTTGATTCATTCTTTGGTGGTGGATCAAGATCTAGTGGATTTGGTGGAGGATCAACTCGCCAAGGACCCATGCAGGGAAATGACCGTTTTATGTCCATGAATATTCCATTTATGGATGCAATGACTGGGACTCGGAAAACATTTAACTTAAATGTGGATGAACAATGTAGTCACTGTCATGGTTCAGGTGCTGAATCTCCTAGTGATGTTCAAACCTGTGCAACCTGTAATGGGCGAGGTCGTGTAATGCAGCAACAACGAACTGCTTTTGGGATATTCCAATCAGAAGCTATTTGTCCAACCTGTCAAGGGAAAGGGCAAACGGTGACTAAAGAGTGTCATCTTTGTCATGGAGCTGGTTATGAAAACAAGCGTATGGAAGTTGAATTGTCAATTCCTAAAGGAATTAGTTCTGGGCAACAATTACGTGTTTCGGGTAAGGGTGAGCGTGGCGCAAATGGTGGACCTAATGGAGACTTATTTGTTGAAATTAATGTCCAAAACCATCCAACATTCCTTAGAGAAGGGTCGACTATTAACATCACAATTCCAATCTCAGTGGTTGAAGCGACTTTAGGAACCAAGTTAGATGTACCAACAGTTCATGGTGAAGTAACATTAAATATTCCGGAAGGAACCCAACCAAATCAGAAATTCAAATTGAGAGGAAAGGGTGCACCAATTCTTAATTCAAACTCATTTGGAGATCAGATTGTTGAGGTTAAAGTTGAGATTGATAAATCACTGTCTAAGACAGAGAGAGATTTATATCAGAAATTAAAAGATACTACGGATACTAAAGAATCGCCATTTGATCGATTCAAAAGAGCCTTTAGACGATAACTCTAAAGGTTTTTTTATATGCTATAATAGGATTCTGAAAAGGAGACCAACTATGAGAACTGTTCATATAAAAATAAATAGCACTGACCTAGAAATGATTGATGCACTTAACACTGTTATCTTTGATGTCCATCATGATTTTGCGGATGAGAATATAAAAATTAATGTATCTAAACAAGCAGTAACTGATAATCAAATTTTAATTGATGATGAGTTAGTCAGCTTTGAATGTAAGTGTAAGGATGATCCAAGCGACTGTAATTGCTCACCTGTGGATAAGATTCGTAAAGCTTTATTTAAGGCCGTTAATTGGAGAGAAAGTGGTTGTGGCTGTGGCGGTAATTGTGGGTGCCATTAGAGCACTTTGACTCTACTAGATTTGTTTTCATGACTACATCATCACATCTTGTTTGGTAGTAGACCTGTAATTGAGAATTATTGATAAGAGAACCTTTAGAGTTAGCACTCAACAATTGACAGTGCTAACTCAGTATTGTATAATAACTTTGGAATCTATAAGATTCCTTTCTTTATAACTAAAAATTAGCACTCTAAGTCAATAAGTGCTAGAAAGGGGTAATTATGAATATTGAACAATTAACACAAAAAGCTCAAGAAACATTAATGGAAGCCGTTAATTTTGCCATGGGTCAAAATCATGCCCAAGTTGATCTTGAACATATTTTAATAAGTCTCTTAAACAATGATAGTTTAGATAGTCTTTTTGATGAGCTTGACCAGAATAAACAAGCCCATCATGAGTACCTGTCAAATATCGTTCATACTAAACCCAAGACATCAAATGTCTCACAACCTCAGTTGAGTCATCAACTTGAACCTGCTTTTAATGTGGCTATGTCAGAAGCAAATAAACTTGGTGACAAATTTATTTCTAATCAAACTCTTTATATTGGTTCTGCTAATCAATTGAGTTCATATATGAATCAATTTGGTTTAACTAAGAATAAAATAGTTAAAGCATTGGAAAAGATTCGTGATGGTCAAGTTATTGATACACCGACTAAAGAAAATACAATGGATGCTCTGAAGAAATATGGTCGCAATCTAGTCGATGAAGTAAAAGCGGGCAGAGTGGATCCTGTAATAGGGCGTGATGCTGAAATTCGTCGTGTGATTCAAATCCTATCAAGAAAGACTAAAAACAATCCTGTCTTGATTGGGGAGCCTGGGGTAGGTAAAACAGCTATTGTTGAGGGTTTAGCATGGCGTATTATGCGTAATGATGTTCCTTTAAGCCTACAAAACAGAGATGTATTTGAACTTGATATGGGAGCCCTGATTGCTGGTGCTAAGTATCGAGGGGAGTTTGAGGAACGACTTAAGGCTGTTTTAAATGAGGTTAAGAAAGCTGAAGGTCAAATAATTTTATTCATTGATGAAATTCATAATTTAATTGGAGCAGGTAAAACAGAAGGTGCAATGGATGCAGCCAATCTACTAAAACCAATGTTAGCTCGTGGTGAACTCAATGCCATTGGTGCAACAACATTTGATGAGTATCGTAAATACATCGAAAAAGATAAAGCATTAGAGCGACGCTTTCAACGAATTCAAGTCGATGAGCCAACAATAGAAGATACAATATCAATTCTTCGAGGTTTAAAAGACCGTTTTGAATCACATCATGGAGTCCAAATTAAAGATAGTGCCATTATTGCGGCAGCAAATTTATCAGCGCGTTATATAACGGATCGATTCTTACCAGATAAAGCGATTGACTTGATTGATGAGGCATGCGCCACCGTGAGAGTTGAAATTGATTCAATGCCAAGAGAACTGGATGAAATGATGAGAAAGATTCGACAATTAGAAATTGAAGAAATTTCATTAAAAGATGAAGATGATGATAATTCTATAGATCGAAAATTTGAAATTTCTGAAGAATTAGAAAATTTGAAAGAAGAATATCAAGAACTTAATCATCAATGGGAGCTAGAAAAAGCAGAAGTAGTAGCTTCTAAGAATCTTAAAGCTGATTTAGAAACAGCTAAACTAGACTTAGAGAAAGCTCAAAATGAGGCTCGCTATGAAGAAGCAGCTCGTCTACAGTATGAAACGATTCCACAACTTCAACGACAATTAGCAGAGAAAGAAACATCAGAAAAAGAAAATAAAATGTTGCTAGAAGAAGTTGATGAAGAATTAATCGCCCAGATTGTTTCACGATGGACTAAAATCGAAGTAGGAAAGCTTCAAGGATCAGAGAGAGAAAAATTATTAAATTTAGAGATGCTTCTGCGTCAACAGGTAAAAGGACAGGATGAAGCACTAAGACTTGTTACTGAAGCGATTCTAAGATCCAAAGCAGGAATTCAAGATGAGAATCGTCCACTGGGCTCATTTATGTTCTTAGGACCAACTGGTGTTGGTAAAACAGAGGTCGCCAAAGCATTGGCTTTACAACTCTTTGATGATGAACAAAAAATTATTCGCTTAGATATGAGTGAATACATGGAAAAACATTCAGTTTCACGTTTAATTGGATCACCACCAGGCTATGTGGGGTATGAAGAGGGAGGACAATTAACTGAACAAGTTCGGCGTCATCCTTATTCAATTGTTCTTTTTGATGAGATTGAAAAAGCACATCCCGATGTCTTTAATGTCTTACTTCAAGTATTGGATGAAGGCCGTTTAACAGATAATAAAGGTGTTAATGTTGATTTTAAGAATACTCTTATCATTATGACTTCCAATCTTGGTGCTCAATATGCATTTATGAATGACTTAGAATCACGACATGATCTGTATCTCGAAGAAGTTAAGCGCACCTTCAAGCCAGAGTTTATTAATCGCTTAGATGAAATTATCGTCTTTAATGCCTTAGACCAAGACATTCTAACTCAAATTGCTGAAAAATTTATCAATGAAATGAGAAATCGTTTAGCAGACAAGGAAATCTATGTATCTGTCAGTGATGAGGCTAAGAAGCGAATTATAAGTTTAGGATCAGATGCTCAATTTGGAGCTAGACCTATGAAGCGACACATTCAAAAAGAAATTGAAACGATGCTCGCAAGAGCAATCATTGATGGCTCATTGCAAAAAAATAGTCGTGTGGTCATTGATGTTGATAAGGGTGATTATATTATCCGTGATCAACAAATAGTTTTAAATTAATAAAAAACGATGGATTTATTGTCCATCGTTTTGTTTTTCTATTTTGATTTGACTATTCAAAGCTAGTATCTTAGAAAGTAGCCAGACTGCTAGTGCTAAAGTTATAATAACAGTGGCAAGCTTAATCCATAATGGACTATCCGCAAAATATAATTCAATAAATGCTAAGACCCCATAAATTAATACAAATGCAAAATGGAAATACTCAAGTAAACGCTTATGTTTCAGAACATCTAATTCATAGCGTTGATCAAAGTCTTTCTGATTAATCTTAAATGGTACTTTATCTTTAAAGAATAGTTTTTCAAACAATAATTGTGTTGCGAAATAGACAATAACGGAAGCTATTAGACTTATAAAGAACCTAACATAGACGGCACTATTTCTAAAATACAAAAACAATACAAAATAAGTAAAGATACTCACAAATAATCTCATCTTGTAAAAACGCACCCATTTTAGGTCTTTATCATAGACTTGATACCCTTTTTTTGTTTTCTCATTGTAATATAAAAGTCTTCTTTTACTATCTTTAATAATGTCATGCCCCAAATCAACAATTCGTTGATCTTCATCTTTTCTCTTACTCATTTTCCACCTCAAAGTTTACCCTTATATGATACACTAATCTCATGAAAACTAAAACAATTGTTGAAAAACGTAAATCTGTAACACTGAAAGTTGAGGGAGACACGCTCATTATTCGCCGACCTTTTAATATCAGTGATGAGGTTGTTGAGTCATTTATCGTCAAGAAAAAGGAATGGATTGATAAACAATTAAAGCTCAATCAGGTTTTTGAAGTGTCATTTGAAACTGATCTAATCCTTATGGATTCGCCGATTAAATTAGTGTTTAAGAAGGGAGAAGAAAATAGGATTATTAAACATGAGACTGTTTGGACAGTAATTAGTAAAACTGAGAAGTCAGGATTAAATCTAGTTCAGGACAATCTTAGAGGTATGTTACATAAAAAGATTGAAGAATACATTAAAGTTCTTCAATCTATAAAACCATTTCAGGTTAATCAAATTAAAATTAAGAATTTAAAATCGTCATGGGGGAATTGTAACTCAAGAAAAGAGTTAAGCTTTGCCTTGCGATTAATCCATATGAAGGAAAGTTTCATTGAATCAGTCATCGCTCATGAAGTGAGTCATTTATTTGTTATGAATCACTCTGCATCATTTTATCGCGTGTTGTCCCAATTTGATCCAGACTATCGCTCATCAATAAAGGATCTATCGGGTCAATAAAAATGGTTGTGTATTCATTCATCGCAACTTTACCTAAAGGGGCTTTAGGAATTTTTTTAAGCTCACTCACCGCAGTATAGGCTACTGCCACTGAAGAGGAATCAGAGAATCGTGAGTGATAAGCCGCAAGATTAGCTCCAAAGCGAATTAATCGCTCATTGAGATCTTTAAATGCCACTTCAGCAACGACATGAGAACCGGCACCATCTAAGATATGAAACCATGAATCTGATTTATGAGCATGTCTGAAGGTTAGTTGTTCATTTTGTTTATTGGTAAGTCCATAATGAAATTGAACATCATCAAAGATAATTGTTTTAAAGGTTGATGGCTCATCTTTCTTCTTGCGTTGTTGTGGTTTTTGTTTTTGACGAATGACGCCTTTATCAATAAGTTCTTGCCTTATTTCTAAAGCATTTTTCACATCAACATGTTTAATCTGGTGATCTAGTCCTTCGAAATATTCGATATCATCTTGTGCTAACTCAAGTTGATGTTGGATATGACTGAGTCCCTTTTTAAGTTTTCGATATTTTTGGAAATAAAGCTGAGCATTATCAATGCCATCATAACGCTCATCCAAATCAATGGTGACTTCTTGATTATTAAAGTCTGTCAGAGTTACTTCTTTGGTTCCTCGAGCTATTTGGTGACCATAAGTCATCAATAAATCACCATAGTCTCTAAAGTGATCATGGTCTGATGCTTGAAGGTATTGGACTTTAAGCTTCTGTTCTTTTTTCTTTGATTTCTTTAATTCTCTTGTGATTAGTTTTTGAAGATTTCCAGTATGTTGTTTAACACGCTGGGCTTGAACTTTGGCTTGATAGGCATATTCTAGTCCTTCAATAAGTGGGAATGTTTCATAAGGCAGGTGGATATGTTTTAATTCAATTGCATGAAATTGATAGTTACTATGAACATATAAAGTTTTTGACTTTTGGATAGTCTGTAAGATGTCATTAAAATCCTCATGATTTCTAATTCGATATTCTACTTCTCTTGCTAGTAGTGGACTAAAACCAAAGTATTGTTTAACTAAAGAATCATCAAGATTAATTGAGTCTTGTTGATCAAAAGGATTTTTCTTATCTTCCTGTTCTGGATAATGGTATGAAGCACCACTAAAGATAATTCTCTTTGTGTTTTCATAGGGAGGGATGCGATTAAATGCATCAAGGATTTTGTTGGATTCATCGACCAGTATGACATTGGCATATTTGCCCATCAGTTCAACCATTATTCTTAAGTTAACTGTATCTCCTAAGTCATTACTATTGGTGATTTTAAGTTCGATGACTCGGTCTAAATCAATTTGTTTAATGGACTGTATCCAACCATTGCCGCAATGTTTTCTTAAAAGCATCACAAAATGACTTGGTTCGCTGTGACGAACAAAGGGTTCGTTGGTAATTGAAAGTCTGTTTGTTGTTGAATCAATTGAGAATAATAAATTGATTTTTTCATGTCGATAACATTCAAAAACAAGCTCATATTCTGATATTTGAGCAATTCTATTGATTCGTAATGGAGTTAAATCTGATAACTCATGTACAATATTGTTTAATAATAATCCATCTAATGCCATCATGTCACCTCGTGTAGCTATTTTATCACATCTTTGATGATTTCAATAATTGACAAAAAGGCTCTTAGATACTAGAATTGAGGCAAGGCGGGTGAGATTATGAAAAGAGGATTATTAGTTGTATTTAGTGGACCAAGTGGAGTTGGCAAGGGAACGATTCGAAACCTTTTTATTAATAACCAAGATTTAAATTTAGCATTCTCCATTTCAATGACGACCCGTAAACCAAGAATTAATGAAGTTGATGGTGTTGATTACTTCTTTGTGTCAAAAGAGGAGTTTGAAAGTGCCATCGAAAATGATGAATTATTAGAATATGCAGAGTTTGTTGGTTCTTATTATGGAACACCACGAGCCTATGTTGATAAACTTAGGGATGAGGGTAAAAATGTACTACTAGAAATTGAGGTTCAAGGAGCTTTACAAGTCCAAGAACGGGTTAAAGATGCTCTTAGTATATTCATAGTGCCTCCTTCATTTGAAGAATTAGAAAGAAGAATCCGTGGTCGACGTTCTGAACCAGAAGAAATTATTCAACAAAGACTCGCAAAAGCTAGTGCTGAGTTAGAAATGATGGGTCGCTACAAATATGTTGTGTGTAATGATGACCCACAATTAGCAGCTGATTTAACTGCTCTGATTATCAAACGTCATATCCAAATCTCCACTGATTAAAGAGGATTATGATTTTAGTCGAAGTATATACACAAAACCCAATTGCTCATAATCAAAAATTAACTTATGAATCTGATGTAGAAATACCAACAGGTTGCCGAGTTCTTATTGAATTAAGAAACCGCCAAATTGTTGGTTTTGTTGATAGATGCTATGAAGGTGAGGTTGATTTTGAGACTAAAAAAGTGCTTGAAGTTATTGATGATGAACCAATTATCACCAAGGAACTGTTTGATTTAGCGCAGTGGTTAAGCTATCAAACACTTTCACCTATGATTCGTTGTTTACAGGCAATTTTACCTAACCCACTTCGCCCTAGTAAATCATTTAAAGCCCCTGTCATTGTTAGGATGATTCGCCTCATTGATGTTGATGAGACCTTAACACCTCGTCAAACTGAAGTTGTTGAAGTCTTAAAGAAACAGGGTGAGATGCCATATTCAGATGTACATCAGAAAGATAAAGCTATCGTAAGAGCTTTGATCAAAAAAGGTGTTATTGAACAATATGAAATAGAAAGAGATTATGAAGAAGAAATAGTTTCTGCGACAAGTGAACATAAGAAATTAACGGCCGACCAACAAAAAGCTGTTGAGACGGTTACTTTAAATAATTATCAATCCTATTTATTATTTGGTGCAACTGGTTCAGGGAAAACGGAAGTGTATCTTCAGATTGCTCAAAAAGTGATTGATCAAAAGAAACAAGTTTTAATATTGGTGCCTGAAATTAGTTTAACGCCTCAAATGATTGAGCGCTTTGAGTCACGCTTTGGCCAAGATATTGGCATCTATCACTCTGGCTTAAATAATCAAGAAAAATATGAACAATACAAACGTGTTAAAGAAAATAAAGTTAATATTATTGTTGGAACCCGTTCCTGTGTTTTTTTACCTTTTAGTAATTTGGGACTAATTGTTTTAGATGAAGAACATGATCCATCCTTTAAACAGGAAACATTACCATATTATCATGCAAGAGAAGTTGCTCATTATCGAGCAAAGCTTCATAATTGTCCAATTATCTTAGGGTCGGCTAGTCCATCGCTAGAATCTTATGCTAAAGCAATTAAGAATGTGTATACCTTGATTACTTTACCACAGCGAATTAATGAGAGTTTTCCTGAAGTTAAAGTTATCGATATGCGAGCACAGCTTAGACAACTAAAAAATGAAGTGATTAGCCAAGAATTAGATAATGCGATTAGAGATGCACTGGATCATAAACAACAAATTATCTTATTGCTTAATCGTCGCTCTTATTCACCAATTGTTCAGTGTCAAAACTGTCAGAAGGCGTTAGAATGTCCGCATTGTGATACAACTTTGGCTTATCATAAAGAGTCTAATGCTTATATTTGTCATACTTGTGGGTATTCACAGCGTGATAACACATGTAATCATTGTGGTGGAAAAGCAGTTATGATGAAGGGCTTGGGGACTCAAAGACTTGAGGAAGTAATTAAGCACAAATACCCATCAGCCACAGTTGCTCGGATGGATGCTGATACGACTAAGCGAAAGAATGCTCATTTTAAATTGTTAAATAAATTTCAAAACAGAGAAATTGATATACTGGTTGGAACACAGATGATTGCTAAAGGACTAGATATGCCCTATGTAACAATCGTTGGGATTCTACAGGCGGATGCTTCTTTAATGCATGATGATTTTAGTTCGACTGAGAAGGCGTTTAGCTTAATTTTACAAGCTTCAGGTAGAGCTGGTCGTCATGATTTAAAGGGAAGTGTATATGTTCAATCATATTTGCCTGATCATTATGCGATTCAGTATGCTTTGAGACAAAACTATATTGGATTTTTTCAAGAAGAAATGAATTATCGACATCAAGGAAATTATCCACCTTATATTTATTTGTGTGAGATAGTTTTAAGTCATACAAATTTAGAGAAAATTAATGAATTAGCGCAGAGACTTGCGTATGCAGCCAGAAACAAAGGATTAAATACTTTAGGTCCGGCACCTCTTAGGAAACTGTCTACAATGAAACGAGCGAGAATTGTGATTAAGCATAAAAATCATGCAGAGCTTTTAGAGATGCTTCATCAAATACATGAGGAATGTGAGATTTCCACTTCCAATATTCAGGTCATATTTAATGTGAACCCACAACAATTAAGTATATGAAAAATCAAAGAGAGATAACTTTTGAGATTTTGTCTCAAAATAAATATTCAAACATTGAATTACAGAAGTTAAGCCATCATCCACATCGAGCCTTTATTACGCATTTGGTGTATACGGTGTATCAAAATTATGAGTTATTAGTGTTTCAGACTGCTGATTTTTTGAAGAAACCCGTTATTAAAGAGATTGAAGTGATATTAGCCATGGCAGCAGCCCAGCATTATTTCATGGATTCTGTTGTTGAGTATGCATTAGTTAATGAATCGGTTGAGCTTGCTAAGAAGGTTAATGTTAAGTTTGGTGGTTTAGTGAATGCGGTATTAAAGAAAATGGTTCAAAGGCCGATGCAGTTGAGTAAGAGTAGTGATGAGTTGATTGATTTAAGCATTAATACCTCTCATCCGTTATGGATTGTTAAGTTATGCAAGGCGCAATATGGATTAGATGTGACCAAGCGTTTATTAGAACACCATAATACTGAAGCGCCTATCGATGTAAGAATTAATACGACTAAAACGAGTGTTGAAGAAATGATTGAAAAGTATCCTGTGTCTTTTGAGGGTGACTATTTAACTGCGTCATCTGAAATTTTTAAAACAGATGCACTTGAAAAAGGATTGTTGCTTGTTCAAGATCGTAATTCACAACGGCTTATCAATGATATAAAGGATATTAATGGAATTAATATCTTGGATGCATGTACAGCACCGGGCACCAAACTGACTCAGTTAGCGAGTAGAAATAAAGATTATCAGTTAGTTGGTGTTGATTTGTATCAGCATCGGATTGATTTAACGAAAAGATTAGTTGATCGCTGGGGGTTGGATAATATCGATTTAGTTGTGAGTGACATTTTAGAGTATCATCGCTTTGACCCATTTGATTTGATTTTATGCGATGTGCCTTGTAGTGGTTTAGGTGTGTTGAGGCGGAAGCCTGATATTAAAAGACGAATTCAACCGGAAGATTTAGATGAGCTTGAGATTTTACAACAGGCGATATTAGTGCATACTGCTTCTTTATTAAGGGAGGGTGGTTTACTTGTTTATGCTACTTGTACATTAAATAAGAAGGAGAATGAGAAACAAATAGAGACGTTTTTAATGAATCACTCTGATTTTGAATTAATCCATCAAGAAACATTAATTGGTGTTGACAATAATGGAGATAGCTTTTATAGTGCACATTTAGTCAAAAAGAGTGGTATTATTAGTTAGGTGAGAAAATGAAATTAGAATTATTAGACTTTACGCTTGAGGCGTTACAAGATTGGTGCATTGAAAATGGTGAGAAACCTTATCGTGCTAAACAAATATTTAAATGGATTTATCAAAAAAGGGTAGAGTCCTTTTTCGACATGTCTGATATTTCTAAGCAGTCTCAAGAAAAATTAGATCAAACATTTAAAATAAGTTCACTTCAGAAACATTTAGTACAAGTGTCTGCGGATAAAACTCAGAAGTTTTTATTTAAAACGAAGGATGGTCACTATATTGAAACGGTGCTTATGTTTCAGGATTATGGTTTATCGATTTGTGTGACATCTCAGATTGGCTGTAATATGGGGTGTCAGTTCTGTGCATCTGGTCTTTTAAAGAAGAAGCGTAATTTAGATGTAAGTGAGATTGTTGATCAAATCTTACAAGTTCAAAAAGAGATTGATGGGCGTATTTCCAATATCGTGGTAATGGGTATTGGTGAACCTTTTGATAATTATGAAAATGTGATGAATTTTGTATCGATTGTTAATAATGATAATGGGCTTGGAATTGGAGCAAGACGGATTACGATATCAACTTGCGGCATTGCGCCGATGATTCGTCGCTTTGCTGATGAACAATCTCAGGTCAATTTAGCCATTTCTTTACATGCGTCAAACGATAAATTAAGAAGTGAGATTATGCCTATTAATCAAGCATATCCGATTGATGAATTAATGGATGCATTACGATATTATTTAGATAAGAATAATCGTCGCCTTACTTTTGAGTATATTTTACTGAAAGATGTGAATGATAGTAAAGAGCATGCTTTAGAATTAGTTAAACTTATCAAAGGGATGAATGCTTATATTAATTTGATTCCATATAACCCAGTGAGTGAGCATGGATTTCAATCGTCTGATATTAAAACAAGCTTAGCTTTTTATGATACGCTGATGAAGAATAAAATTCAGTGTACATTACGTAAAGAACAAGGGCAGGATATTGATGCCGCTTGTGGTCAATTAAGAGCGAAACAACTAGAGAGGACCCATATATGAAGATTGTTAAGAGTACCCAAACCGGACTTGTTAGGAAAAACAACCAGGATAACTATTTAGTTAAAGAAGATAAGGATAAAGAGTTAGTCTTTTTGATGGTGTTAGATGGTGTTGGAGGATCAAATGCGGGAGAAGTTGCTTCTGCAACAGTCGCAAATATGTTTTCTGAGAAATTTGATCAGATACCGAAACAAAAGTCATTAAGTGCTTATAAGGATTGGACCATTGATGCCTTAAGAGATATTAACTTTGAGTTGTATCGACTGTCTCATCAAGATAATCAGTTTATGGGAATGTCTACGACTTGTGTGTGTGCTTTATTTACAAAATATGGCTCATTCTTTATTAATGTGGGTGATTCCAGAATTTATATGATTGATCATCGTGATGAACTCGTTCAATTAAGTACTGACCATTCATTGGTGAATGATTTATTGATTAAGGGAACGATTTCAATTGCTGAGGCGAGTACCCATCCAATGCGTCATGCGGTGACGAATGCGTTGGGGATTTATCAACAATTAAGATGTGATGTTCAAGAGATTTTGATGCCGTATAAACTTATTCTGTTGTGTACGGATGGCTTGAGTGGTTATGTTGAACATGATGTAATTGAGGAAATACTCATTAATCAAAACAAAGGTCTTGAGGATAAAAAGAATTTATTGAATGAAGTGGTGAATAATTCGGGAGCGATTGATAACTTTACATTCATTCTGATGGAGGACTAGATGGAAAATTTACAACTTAAAAGATACACCATAAGAGAAAAAATTGGTGAAGGGGGCATGGCCGATGTTTATTTGGCCTATGACAATGTTTTAAAAAGAGATTGTGCGATTAAGATTATGAAGTCTGAATTATCGTCTGATCCTGTGGCACGGATTCGTTTTCGTCGTGAAGCAGATGCAGCGGCCAATCTACAACATCCAAACATTGTTTCAATATATGATGTAGGTGAGAGTAATAATCGTCCATTTATTGTGATGGAGTATGTTAAGGGTCAAACTCTTAAGGAATTAATTTTACAAAGAGGTGCGATTGAGAAGCGCGAGGCTGTTTTTATTGCGACTCAGATTGCTGAGGGATTAAAGGCGGCTCATGAAGGTGGGGTTGTGCATCGTGATGTAAAACCTCATAATGTTTTAATTAAAAGTGATGGTACAGCCAAGATTACGGATTTTGGGATTGCGAGTGTGCAGGGGGCGATTCAGTTAACGCAACATGATTCCGTGATGGGTTCGGTGCATTATTTAGCACCTGAATGTTCACGGGGTGAGGCGGCTAGTTTTCAGTCTGATATTTATTCGTTAGGAATTGTTTTATATGAAATGTTGACAGGAGATCTTCCTTATAAAGGGGAGGCTGCGGTTCAGGTTGCGATGAAGCATATGCAGGAAGAAATTCCTTCGGTGCGTAGTGTGAATAATTCAATTGAACAATCAATTGAGAACATAATTATAAAAGCGACAAGTAAGAGCAAAGTGACACGTTATCAAAATGCACAGGAGATTTTGGAGGATTTAAGAAATGCCTTAACGCCTGAACATGCTTTTGATAAGAAGATTGAGTTGGTTGCTGCGGCTCCTGCTAATGGAGAAGAAACTCGTGTGATTCAGGATTTGGATACATTAAAGCCTGCGAAGAAAAAATTATCGACTAGAGATAAAGTTTTGATTGGTGTAATTGCTGCCGCAATTTTGGGATTGTTGATTTTGCTGGTCAGTTCTTTGTTGGGTAACTCAAATTCAGAGGGAGAGTATTTTGAACTTCCTGATGTGACAAATATGAGCATTGAGGAGGCGACGGATGAATTAGAGAGATTAGATTTAGTTGTTGCGTCGGCTCATGAGTATGAATTACATGACACGATTGAGAAGGATCTTGTTATTGAATCAGACCCTGTGCCTAATACTTTGGTTAAAGAGGGCGATGAAATTAAATTCTTGGTGAGTTTAGGGGTTGCTTTTGAGGTTGAGGATTATAGTGGTTTAACCTTAACCGAAGCACGTAATAAATTATTGAATGTTGATTTTGTTAATTTATCAATTGAGACTGAAGAATCTACGGAGCATGAAGAAAATATCGTTATTCGTCAAGAAGGCCTGGCGCCGGGTGATAAATTGGATCCTTCGAAGGAATATAATCTTATTTTAATTATTTCCAAACCTTCAGTATTCCAATTGCCTAATTTAGTTGGTGAAAACTATCTAGATGCTAAATCTGATTTAGAGGCATTGGGAGCTACGGTTGAATTTAATCCTCAGGATTCTTCAACATTAAGTGATGAAGAATGGGAAGAGACTGAGTTTGAGGTTGTTACTAGAATGTCACCTTTAGCTGGTTCTTCATATAGTACGGCATCGAAATTACCGGTTGTTTTAACGTATTGGGAAAAATCTGATCGAGAAATTGTTAAGGCTGATAAAACAGCACTTACTGCATTAATCGATAATGCTACTAGTTTGGATGTTTCTAATAAGACAGAGGATTCTGTGAGAAGTTTAAATATTGCGATTGAGAATGCTCGTAATGTTATTAATAATGATGATGCGACTCAACAACAGGTTGATAGCGCATTGAGTAACCTTCAACAATCAATTGATTTCTTAAGGGATGTTACTTTACCGCCTCAAAATCCGACTGTTAATCCAATGGTTGAGACTGATACTATTGTTAGTGGGCAATCTCAGGCTGGGTTGACGGTTCGTGTGACAAATGAGCATAATATCGAGTTAGGTATTGGTCCGACAAATAATGATGGTAGTTTTGCAGTTAGTATTCCTCAACAAGCAGCTGGGACGGTTATTTATGTGACAGCTAGTGATATGGAGGGTCTAACTTCTTCAAAGATTCCTGTGTTGGTTGGTTCGAGTCAACAGGAACCTCCGGCTGAGGGAGGAAACTAATGCGGAAGGGTCGTATTATTTCTATTGTTTCTAATCAAGTAAAAGTGAAACTTGAGGATGGTCAACTGGTTGATGCCATTATAATGGGGAAGGTTCGCCTTGATAAAGCTCCGATTGTGGGTGATATTGTAATGGTTGAGTCGATTGAGGATAAGGTCGGGATTCAAGAGATTTGTGAGAGAGCAAATCAGCTCCAAAGACCTCTTTTGGCGAATATTGATCAAGTGTTTGTGTTAATGAGTACAAGAAAGCCTGATTTTTCAAGTTTGTTGGCTGATCGTATGTTGGCACAGGTGATGCTGGCTCATATACATCCGGTGATTGTTTTTACGAAGATGGATAAAATAGAAGATCCTAATGACCCTATCTATGACTATATTGATGATTATCGAAAGAGTGGATATGATGTGATTCTGGTTGATAAAGAGAATGACTTAAGCCCGCTTAGAGAATTATTAAAGGATAAGATTTCAGTATTGAGTGGAAACTCTGGAGTTGGTAAATCGACTTTATTGAATCGTTTGGATAAGTCGCTACAGATTAGGACTCAGGAAGTGTCTAAATCGCTGAATCGTGGAAAACATACAACGACTCAGTCGACACTTCATCCGATTGAGGGTGGGTATTTAGCGGATACTCCTGGATTTTCGACGATTTCGTTTGAGCGTGTTTCTCAATATGAATTGTCACAGTCTATTTATGATTTCAGAGACCATTTGAATTGTAAGTTTAGAGATTGCTTGCATCAAAGTGAGCCGCAGTGTGCGGTGAAATTGGGTGTAAAGAACAAAGAAATTTCAGAAATACGGTATGAGAATTATTTAAAAATATTACAAGAATGTGAGGGATAAGTATGATTATAGCTCCTAGTATTTTATCGATGGATTTTTCTAAGACTAATGAGTCGATGGACCAAATCAATGCAACACCGGTTGAGTGGATTCATTTTGATGTGATGGATGGCCATTTCGTACCCAATATAACCTTTGGGCAAGATATCTTAAGAGGGATTAGTCAATTGACTGATTCTTTAATGGATGTTCATTTAATGATTGATGATCCTATCAAGTATACTCAATCATTTATTGACAATGGAGCCCAACAAGTGACAGTTCATATTGAGTGTTTTGAGTCCCTAGATCAGCTTCGTGAGTTTGTTAGATCAGTTAAGGACCAAGGGGTTATGGTTGGATTAACGTCTAAGCCTAAGACGCCGATTGATTGGATTCTTGAGTTGATTGATGAAGTTGATACTATTTTAGTGATGTCAGTTGAGCCTGGTTTTGGTGGCCAATCATTTATGTATGAACAATTAGATGAGGTTCGCACAATTGATGCACATCGAAAAGAAGTGGGTTCTAAGGTGTTAATTCAGATTGATGGAGGCATAAATGATCAAACGGCTGCTTTGGCTTTAGAGGCTGGTGTGGATGTATTGGTTGCTGGTTCGTTTATTTTTAAGGGTAATATTAAAGAAAATGTAGACAAATTATGGAATCAGTCGTTATAGTTTTAGGACATGGTGAAATTAATTTAAATTTGATACCTGAGGATGCTGATATTATTGGTGTTGATGGTGGAGCAAGCTTGTGTGCTAAAAATGATTTGATGATGGATTTAGCGATTGGTGATTTTGATTCTGTGACGGCTGTTGAATTCGAACATATTCAGATGAGATCTCGTAAGATTGTTCAACTAGATTCAGATAAAGATGATTCTGATTTTGAGGCTGCCTTGACGTATACACATAAGTATGATGAACTTATTGTTTTTGGTCATTGGGGGAAGCGTTTTGATCATACATACGTAAATTTACAGTTATTGAAGAATGATCTTCGGATGACTTTTATTGATAATCATAATAAAGTGTTTACATTGAGTGAGGGATTTTTTGAAATTAGTCGAGATGGTTTTGAGTACATCAGTGTTTTTGCGCTGAGTGAGTCAGAGATTACTTTAAGTGGGACTCAGTATGAACTAGAGCATAGAGTTTTAGATGTTGATGATGTGTATACATTGTCTAATAAAATATTAAATGAGCATGCAACTTTAAAGATACATTCTGGGAAATTGTTAATTATACAATCTAAAGACTAAGTTTGTTGATTTAATGTTTAATGAGATGTTCATAAAAAAAAGGATGTGAGTGTCACATCCTTTTGCAGACTGTTGACAAAGTCATAAAGACAACTTAAAAGTATTTGTTATTAACTATCAATAGTATGATAAAATAAAAGTGGCGAGAACCTCATCAACAAGAATTCTCGCCTTTTTTGAACTTAAAATGATATAATTAATCTGTTGATGAGGTGAAGATATGTTAACGATTGATAGATATAAACAAAG
>DUUI01000076.1 GCA_012841625.1 Erysipelothrix sp.
CTGCCTTTGGCTGTTTCTATATAGGAGGTATCGCCTAATGCGTAGCCGCTGATATGGGCTAAGTCTGGGCTGCTTGGTCCTTTGATATGGTCTCGGAAGAAGTCATTAAAGAACCCAATTTCTGGAAGTCGTTCCATATTAAACATGGAGGCTCTTAGTTCTGGTTTTAACATGGTTGGCATGTTCCAGCCTTCGCCATAAATCATTACTTCTGGGCGGAGGAGTGATACTTCTAGGACGATTTTGTTCATTGTTTCGATGTCTAAAATCCCCATTAGGTCGAATCTAAATCCGTCGATGTGGTAGTTTTTGACATAGTGTAAAACTGAGTCGACGATAAATTTTCTGACCATGTCGTTGGATGAGTCGACGTCATTCCCACAGAATGATCCGTTAGATATTGCGCCGCTTTCGTTCATTCTGAAGTAATAATATGGGACTATTTTTTCGAAGCTTGAATTATCCATATCGTACATATGGTTATAGACAACGTCCATAACGATACGGATGCCGTGTTTGTGATAGAAGGATATTAATTGTAGATATTCTGAGATTCTTGAGAATGGATCTTTAGGGTTTGTTGAATAGCTTCCTTCGAGGGCGTTGAATTGGACTGGGTCATATCCCCAGTTATAGAGCAGAGTTGGGTTTAGTTCGTCTGTTGTGGCGAAGTCGTAGACAGGCATAAGTTGGACGTGAGTGTATCCGAGTGATTTGAGGTAGTCAAATCCTACTTGATTTCCATTTTTGTCAGTTCTGCCTTCTTCAATCATGCCTAAAAACTTTCCTTTGTGGATGATGTTTGTGTCTGGATCCATTGAAAAGTCTCGAACGGATACTTCGCCAATCACTGCGTTTGTATGATTTTTTAATCGTGGTAGGGCGTCGTCGTGCATGTTGATTTTCATGCGCTTGAAGTCTACGACGGCGCTTCGTTTTGAGTTTTCTGTGGAGCCGTAGCCATAAGGATCAAGGGCTTCGTTGATTTGACCGTTGACGTCGATGGCGTATAGATATTCATAACCGTGTAGGTCTTCATGGATGACGAGTTCCCAGGCACCTTTTTCGACTTTATTCATTCGGTGCATGTAGCCGATGTCGTCGGTAAATAGTTGTAGGTGTACATTGTTTGCTGTTGGAGCCCAGACGACGAATTTTGTTTTGCCTTCGTAGCAGTGAGCACCGAAGTCTTTTCTTTCGCAGTAAAACTCCTCGTTAAAACGGTTGGTTCTTACGATTAAACCAAATTGAAGAATGGTTGTTAGTCCGTGTTCTTCGATGATGTCGTATGAGGAGCCAATTATAATTTTAAAAGTATCTGGGACCCTTAGTAGATATTTAATGTAATTATCACTTAGTTCTTGACTTAGGATTGTTAGAGATGTTAAATTTCCGTGATCGTCTCTTAAATAAAAGTGGGCTGATTCGCCTTTATAGTGACTGGATTTTAAGTAAACGTTTATCATCGAGTAATCATCAAGATAAGCTTCAAGTCTATTTATTTTACGCATTATATCACCTGTTTCGCATGATGATTATAACATATCTGATACTTCAGACAAGTTTTGTTTGTATATTAACTAGGGTTGGTGTCTATAATGGTTCGATGTTTAGTTGTGGGTAAAAAAAGCCAATACTTGAGTATTAGCTTTTTGCGAGAACTTTTTATTGTTTTTACTAATTTTTCTTAGTATTTACTTGTTGGTCTGATATCCCAAATTTCTTTAGCGTATTCTTCAATTGTTCTGTCGCTTGAGAAGAATCCGCTTTTGGCGATATTGTATAAACAGGTTCTAGCCCAGCTTTTTGGATCTGCGTATCGTTCCTGAACTTCTTCCATGGCCTTGATGTAGGGTTGGAAGTCTTTTAGGACGAAGTATTCATCGTTTTTATAGATTAGTTCTTCGTAGATGAGTTTGAACTCATCTTTGTTTGGATGTAGCGAGCCATCTAATAGGGCTTTGACTACATTGGCTAGAACTGGGTCTTTTTCTAGTTCTTTTTGAGCACTGTAACCGTTCATTCTGAGTTTGTTTACTTCTTCTACTTTTAGTCCAAAGATAATGTCGTGTTCTGGTCCAACTAGCTCGTCAATTTCGACGTTTGCGCCGTCAAGTGTTCCGACTGTGATGGCTCCGTTCATCATGAATTTCATGTTACCAGTTCCTGAGGCTTCTTTTCCTGCGGTACTGATTTGTTGTGAGACATCGGTTGCGTTCATTAGGATTTCAGCGACTGTGACACGGTGATTTGGAATGAAGACAACTTTAATGAATTTTGATAATTCTGGATCATTTTCGACAATGTCGGATAATGTTGTAATTAGTTTAATGACTTGCTTCGCAAAATAATATCCTGGTGCAGCTTTGGCTGCAAAGATAAAGGTTTGTTTAATCATTGTGAAGTCTGGTTCACTTTTAATCTTTTGAATTAAATAGATTATGCTAAGTGCTTTTAATAACTGACGTTTGTATGCGTGAAGTCTTTTGGCTAGGGTGTCAAAGATTGAATCTTTTGGCACGTCTATGCCAGTTTCTTTTTTAATAAAGTCGATTAAGATTTGCTTTCTTTCGTCTTTTATTTTTAGGAATCGGTTTTGGAGATCTTCATCATCAATGTGGTCTACTAATTTTTCTAGTTGAATTGGATCGTAGATGAAGTCATCGCCGATTGTGTCAATTAACATTTGGGTTAATTGAGGGTTTGAGTATACTAACCAGCGACGGTGAGTGATTCCGTTTGTTTTGTTGTTGAAGCGTTCTGGGTATAGTTTATAGAATTCGTTGAAGACATCATTTTTTAGAATTTCGGTATGTAGGCGTGCTACTCCGTTGACTGAGTATGATCCTATAATGGCAAGGTTTGCCATGTGGACTTGTCCGTCTTTAATAGCGGCTGTGTCGTTTGCGATGTGCATATTTCCGGTTTGACGGTATACAGTTTGCATGTGTCGACGGTTGATTTCTTCTATAATCATGTAGATTCTTGGCAATAGTTTTTGAACATATTCGACTGGCCAGCGTTCTAATGCTTCGGATAGAACGGTGTGGTTTGTATAGGCAATTGTTTGTGTGACTATTTCCCATGCTTGTTGCCACTCAAAATTGTGTTCATCCATTAAGAGTCGCATTAATTCTGGGATTGCGAAGACAGGGTGTGTATCGTTTAATTGGATGGCTACTTTTTCGTGGAAGTTTTTTAAATCTGGATAGACTCTTAGGTGTGCTTTGATTAGTGCCTGTAAGCCAGCTGAAACGAAGAAATATTGTTGCTTTAAGCGTAAATATTTCCCGTGTTCATTAGTGTCATCTGGGTAAACATTTTGCGTTATCTCGCTTAGTTCTGTTAAGTATTGCGAGAAATCTTTTGATGCCGGGAGATTTTCACTAGCTTCTGCTGTCCATAATCTTAGCGTATTGGTGATATCGGTCCCTCGGCCTACAATAGGCATATCAGCTGGGACGGCTCTTACATATTCAGCATCTACATGTTCATAAATAGTCTTGCCTTCTTCATTGCGTCCCATTTCGATATGACCCCAGAATGGTACATCGACTCCATGTTTCGGTTTCTTCACTTCCCATACATTGCCTAAGCGTAGCCATTGGTCTGGTACCTCAACCTGGTAACCATCTTCAATTTTTTGTTTGAATAATCCGTATTCATAACGAATGGTTATACCATTCCCTGGTAGTTGTAATGATGCTAGAGAATCAAGGAAACAGGCAGCTAAGCGACCAAGGCCGCCATTACCTAATCCTGGATCAGATTCTAGTTCTTCTAGTTCGTTTAGGTCAATTTTCAATTCAGCTAGTCCATCTCGAACTATCTCGTAAATGCCTAAATTCATCATGTTATTCGTAAGCATTCTTCCCATTAGAAATTCCATTGAGAAGTAATACATTTGTTTTGCACCTAATGATGCAGCTGTTTCTTTAGAATCTTTCCAAGTAATAGAGGCATACTCACGTATCATCTCTCCTAATACAACGTAACGTTCAGTTATATGGGACTGTTCTAAAGAACGGCCGTACTTCTCAACAATGCGGGCAGTAAAATCGCGTTTGAAATCAAATTTATCGTTAAACATAGTTTTCCTCCGGTGTAAAATCATAATCTATTATACACTAAGATTTGGCTGCCTGCCACCAACCATCCATTCGCTAAGGTTTGGTAAAAACAAAGTTTCTTGGGAACTGAGCATACTTATTAGCGTATGTTTTTACTAACAGAGGTTTCTCATATTTACCGAGCTATCCCCGCAAGTGCTGCGGTTCTTTATAAGTTTAATTTAGTAGTTCTCTATCTAGCTAGATTTTTGAAACATCTTGAATTTTGGTGAATCTGTTTAGCTTTTAATACTAAAGGATTGACAACTCTTGGTTCTCGATATTGTCTTTTCTTAACTTTTTCTGAAGCTTTATGATTCAATATTCTTATTTATGGGCCTCCTTTCTTTTTCGCTAAATCTCTCCAACACAGCTAAAACGTTAAATTCACTTTTGTTGGATGGATATAGATTTGAGGTTATCGTGATGTTTCATACCTCTTTATAGTCTATGTACTATGATGTTCCTTAAAACTTTTTTAAAATTTTGTTTTTCTTTGATTTTTGGGCTTAAAAAAACCTTAACTGGTTAGGCTAAGGTTGGTTATAGATTGTCACTATCTTGTGTCTTTTCTAATAGTAGATAGATTGCGGCGAATGGAGCAATTCTAATGTTTAAATGATATGGCTGATGGTGAGCATAGCCTGCTGTGGCTTCGATTGGTTCGAAGTTGCACATATTGCATCCATTATAAATATCCTTTTCTGAGTTGATTAGTTCTATGTATTCACCCTTATGTGGGACTCCTATTTGGTAGTCTTCGTATGATTCAGGTGTCATATTTAGAACGGTGACAATTAAGTGTTCTTCGTCTTCTCTAACAAATGAGTAGATGCTTTGGTCTGAGTTGTCTGCGTCTATCCAGTAGAATCCTTTGTCTTCATAATCATATTTTGATAGGCATGAATAATAACGATAGATTAGGTTTAAGTCTCTGAAGTATCTTAGGAAAGCTGAGTGCATTGGATATTTCAGTATGTCGAAGTCTATTTTTGATTCTTCGTTCCATTCTTTAAAGTCTGCGATTTCATTGCCCATGAAATTTAGTTTTTTTCCTGGGTGCGCAAACATATAGCCCATTAAGTTTCTTAGTTGTGAGAATCGTTGTTCATAATTGCCCCAAAGTTTGTTTATAAGAGATCCCTTCATATGGACTACTTCGTCGTGGCTGAATGGTAGTAAGAACCTTTCAGTTGGGAAGTAGAACATTGAGAATGTGATTTGATGATGGGAATATTTTCTGTAGATTGGGTCGTGTGAATAATATTTAAGTGTATCGTTCATCCATCCTAAGTCCCATTTATAGTCAAATCCTAGACCCATTTCAAAGGTTGGTTTGGTGACTCCTTGGAAATCACTGCTATCTTCTGCGATGAGCATAACGGTTGGGTATCGTTTTGATAGATAATAATTAGTTCTGCGGATAAAGGCAAGTGCACCTGCATTTTCACCTCTATTTTTGTTTCCGTCCCAGTGCAGCATGTGGGCGACTGCGTCAAATCGAAGTCCGTCGAAGTGATACGTTTCTAACCAGTATGAGAAACTGGACATTAAGAATGAACGAACTTCTTCTTTCCAAAGATCAAAGTTTAATGTTCCCCATTCATTGTTTGCGTCACTGTGTCGCTCGTATTCATAAAGTGGTCTTCCATCAAATTGAGCTAGTCCGTGAGCATCTTTAACAAAGTGTGCCGGGACAACGTCTAGGATTACGCCGATATCGTGTTGATGGAGAGTGTCGACTAAGCGTTTCAATTCATCTGGTGTTCCGTATCGTGAGGTTGGTGAAAAATAACCGGTTGCTTGATAACCCCATGATCCGTCAAATGGATGTTCTGTTAATGGCATAATTTCGACGTGGGTAAATCCATTGTCTTTAATATATGGGACTAATTCGTCTAGCCAATCGTCTAAGTCTTGCCATTCGTCCTTGTCGTTTCGTCGCCATGAGCCTAGATGGATTTCGTAAATGCTGACTGGTTGGTCAAAGTTTTTTGTTCGTCTGTCCATCCAATCTTGATCATCCCATTGGTAGTTGTTTAGGCTTACGACGATGGATGATGTTTTTGGTCTTAGTTCATGATAAAAACCGACAGGGTCTGATTTATCGATGTGGTGACCTTCTGGTGTTTCGATTCGATATTTATAGAGTGTCCACTCAGGAAGGCCGGGTATAAATAATTCCCACACACCGCGATCGTTGAGGCGTCTCATGTAATGTTGGTGTCCATCCCAATTGTTAAAGTCGCCGATTACTTGAACACTTTTAGCATGAGGTGCGTACACGATAAAGCGAACACCTTCGGTATTTTCGAAGCCAAAGTGAGCTCCGAACACCTTATGGATGTCAATACAATGTCCTGCGTGAAACTGATCTAATATCTCATACATATACTGTTCTCCTATGCAATTCGTTCTAGTATCTCGTCTTTAAATTGTGATAGTTTTTCTTTTGCGTGTTTGACATCTTTTCCGACGACACAGTAATAGAATTTGCATTTTGGTTCTGTTCCTGATGGACGGACTGCTAACCATGAATTGTCTTGGAGTCCGTATTTTAGAACGTCTGCTTCTGGGAAGTCTAATTCTTTAACTTGATTATCTTCATGTCTTTGGAGTGACAGATAATCTTCGTAATAAACAACGTCTATTCCACCTAATGATGTGAGTGGATTGTTTCTGAAATCAGCTAAGATTTCTTGGATTCTTTGGGCACCTTCTGCACCTGATAAGGTTAGTGAGACTGTTTCTTCTTCATAGGCACCGACTTTATCAAAGACTTCGTATAAAACATCTACTAATGTTTTGTTTTGACTTTGATAATGAGCGGCTGCTTCAGCTAAGATGAGGCATGCTTGTAGGGCGTCTTTGTCTCGTACAAATGGTGCTAGTAAATAACCGTATGATTCTTCGTATCCCATTAAGAATGGGCGGGTTGAATTTTCGATTTTGGTTCCGATGTATTTAAATCCGGTGAGTGTTTTTTCTGTTTCGATTCCGTATAGGGCAGCTATTTTTTCACCGGCGTCTGATGTGACGATTGTGTTGTAGATAATACCGTCTTGTGGAAGGCGATTTTTTTCTTTTAATGTGCTGAGTAAGTATTCAATTAAAATAGTTCCGCCTTGGTTTCCTGTTAAGTAAACATAGTCACCTTCGTGTTTGACGACGATTCCCATCCTGTCTGCATCTGGATCAGTGCTTAGAATTAAATCAGCATCATGTTTCTTGGCATATTCGATTGCGAGATCGTAGGATGCTTGTTCTTCTGGGTTTGGTGTTTTTGTGTTTATGAAGTCTGAATTTGGGAAGGCTTGTTCTTCTACTAGTACAACATCGTATCCTGCTTCTTCAAATATCTCACTCATGAGTGGGTAGGCTGTGCCGTGTTGTGGTGTGAAGACAATTTTTAAATTGGTTTTGTTGACTTCAGGTCTTAGTTGAATTCCTAAGACAGCTTCTTTGTATGGTTCGTCTATTTCTGATGAAATATACTTAATTAGTTTTTCTTGTTCTGGTGTGACAGTGAAGTCAATGGTTAGTTCGTCTTCTATTTCGTTGACGAATTCGATGACTTTGTCTACTTTTTCTGGTGTTAATTGACATCCAGTTTCGTCATAAACCTTGTATCCATTATATTCTTTTGGATTATGAGATGCGGTGATGACAATTCCTCCGACACATCCTAATTCTCTAACAGCGAATGATAATTCTGGTGTTGGTCTTAGGGTTTCAAAGACATATGATTTTATTCCTAGTTGGGCTAATAATTTAGCACACGCATCTGCGAATTCGCGTGAATAATGCCTGTTGTCATAGGCGATTGCGACTTTTGGATCGTGGTGGCCCAATGTTAAAAGGTATTTTCCGTATCCGATGTTGGCTCGACCTACTGTATAAGTGTTTAGTCGGTTGGGCCCGGCTCCTAATAATCCTCTCATTCCTGCAGTTCCAAACTCGAGTCTTGTGTAGAAAGCGTCGTAACTTTCTTCTTCATTATAATTATTTAATGAAACTCGTAGTGATTCATCTAAATCTGGTTTGTTTAGCCATTTTTCTTTAGACACACTCATTTCCTCCTTGTTTCTTATTTTAACTATATTATACACCATTCATCAATACAAGAGAAAA
>DUUI01000077.1 GCA_012841625.1 Erysipelothrix sp.
GCTGAAATGGCTAAAAGACGTGGATTGACAGCCATCGTGATTATTGGTGGCGATGACTCCAACACAAACGCAGCAGTTTTAGCTGAATACTTTGCGGCACATGATTCAGGTGTTCAAGTAATTGGTTGTCCTAAAACAATCGATGGTGACCTCAAAAATGAAGACATTGAAGCATCATTTGGATTTGATACAGCAACTAAAACATATTCTGAACTTATTGGTAATATTGCCAGAGATGCAAACTCAGCTAAGAAATACTGGCACTTTATTAAAGTTATGGGTCGCTCTGCTTCTCACGTTGCCTTAGAATGCGCTCTTGAAACACAGCCAAATGTTTGTATCATTTCTGAAGAAGTGGCGCAGAAGAAAATGTCACTCAATCAAATTGCTGATTATATCGCTGATTCAGTCGAAAGACGTGCCAACAAAGGGTTGAACTTTGGAATCGTTGTTATTCCTGAAGGTGTTGTTGAATTTGTTCCAGAAGTCTCAGCTCTAATCAATGAAATCAACGAAGTTTTAGCCGGCAGCAATGCCGATGAGTTTAATGCTCTACCTACTTGGGATGAAAAGTTCGTATACATACAAGATCACTTATCAAATGAATCATTCTCAACACTTGAAATTCTTCCAGTTGGTATTCAGCAACAATTATTTATGGACCGGGATCCTCATGGAAATGTTCAGGTATCATTAATTGAATCTGAAAAACTATTCTCAGCTCTCGTTAAAACCAATCTAGAGAGAAGAGAAAACTATACTGGTAAGTTTAGCGCTCTACATCACTTCTTTGGATATGAAGGACGTTGTGCCTTCCCTTCTAACTTCGATGCTGACTATTGTTACTCATTAGGATATAATGCAACAATGTTAATCCAATATGGTTATAATGGTTATTTATCAAAAGTTTCAAATCTATCAAAACCTGCCAGTGAGTGGCATGCAGGCGGTATGCCAATTACTAAGATGATGAATATTGAACGTCGTCATGGTGAAGATAAGCCTGTTATCCGTAAAGCTTTAGTTGAACTTGATGGCAAACCATTCAAATACTTTGCCCAAAACAGAGATCGTTGGGCAGAAGAAACTTGTTTCGTCTACCCAGGAGCAATCCAATATTATGGACCAGCTGAAGTATGTGACTTAACCACAAAAACTCTAGAATTAGAACATAATGAGTAAAAATTAGATAAGTAATGTCAAGAATTAGTATCATCATTTTAGATCTGTTGATGACCATACTAAAAACAACTTACTAACATACTTCAAAAAAATGTGATAAAGTAAGGTTAGAAAAGATAGTTTTCTCCAGTTTGAGACATTCTAAAAATCGTTCTTAGAAGTTTGTCACTACTGGCAATTAAGGCAGCCTTGTTCGGAAGGTTTTGCCTTTTCTTTTGGTAAAACTGTTGAATTGGATGATCCTGGCTGATGTGTACACTTGATGTAACAACAAGAAAGAGAAGTCTTCGTAGATGCTTGTTACCTTTTTTGCTGATGGATAATCCTTTACCATCACGTTGCCCAGATTGGCTAATCACGGGGTCAAGACCAGCATAAGCTAAGAGTTGTTTGCGCGAGTCAAAATTTGATAAATCGCCTAGCTCAGCAATTAAACAAATCGCGATTGTTCGTCCAATTCCTGGAATGGACTGTAATTGTTGGTAAAGTTGATAGTCTTTTCCGAGGCTGATCATTTGCTTGATGACATTGTCTCGCTGTTGCTGATACTGTTGAATCTGTTCAATGTAATTGACTAGAATCATAGTGTCAACACTTGTTGGACTGCTTCCCGACCAGCATTTTTGAGAAAACTCTTTCAGGTGCTCAGCATTTTTTCGTGAACTTGAAGCTCTCTTTCCATGCTTCACCAACAGATTCTGAATCGTGTCTACTCTTGCCTTGGCCAGTAAATCCGGATGGGGATACTTTTTGAGTAATTCAAGATAGTAATTGGCATAAACGGATTGAGTGACTTCATTCCTAAATTCAGGAAATAGGATGTCTAACTTTTCATTAAAATGAACCTTGCACTTCACTAAGATTTCGGTCAATTGAGTGTAATAGCGGTGACACTGTCTTAATTCATAAAAGGTTTCATCACTGATTCTGTTCAATTGAAAGTCCACATCATAAAACAATCGAGCTAATGCTTGAGTATCTCGAGCATCTGTCTTTGCACTTCGAATGGTTGAGTTCTTACGATGTTTCGCCGCTAACAAAGGGCTAGCTTCAATGAACGGATAATGTCGTGTTTCTAAGAAATTCTTTAAGGGACGATGATAGATTCCGGTCGCTTCAAAAATGAACACAGGAACCTGTTGGGTGTCTCGATTGATCATGTGGTAAAGTTCGCTAAGCGTTTCAAACCCTTTTTGATTGTGCGTAATTTTCAACACTTTCTGATAGGGATATCCTGCTTTAGTGAATCCACAAACATGACTGTTTCCCTTTGAGACATCGATTGCGATGCACGGTTGTTGATGATTCATTACGTTCTCCTTTCTAAGGCATTTGTTTAAGATTGAGTCCACTTCACGTTTATTCCATTCTATTTTCGCTATTGATGCTGGATCACATTGTCCTAATTAGATATAAGCTGATTCAAATAAAGTGAAGAGGATGAAGAATATTTTTTACTTCGGTATCTTTGTACCTAAAAAAGCTACTTTCTTTCATCCTCAATCTTTTGTCTTACGCCTAAAACAAAAGGTCAGAAGAATCACCGATTCCTCTGACCAACCTTGAGATAATGTTCCATTTAATCAAATAGAGAAACACTGGATCTAAGTCCTACGGTGACATCTATCTCATTGATATTTTATCATTTGCTAGTCAGAGGCTTCAAGGTAGACTACTTCTGACTTTAATATACGAAAAAGCTAGGAGCAATTCCTAGCTTTTCTTATGCTTTGACCAAGCGTCTCATTTTCTGTAAAACATTATCCACTTTCTTAGTACTTAGTCCTAATACATCCGCAATTCTTTGATACGAATAGCCACTATTTCTAAGTTCAAAGATCTGTCTCTCTTGATTCGTTAGTGAATTTATAATAAGCATTACATCATCATACAACTCTTCAAAATACGCCATCTGCTCTGGTTGATACCAAACCTTTTCTTCAGCAATGACATCAATTAATGTAATCGATTCATCAATGGATAAAGGAAATGACAATGAATAAGAGCGATCCAGTAAACCAAAGGATAAGGATCGATGCTTTCTCATCACTAAGCGAGAACTACTTAACACACAACGAAATAGATAAGACGAAAATGTTGCCTCAGAATTAACACGATACCCCTCAAGTGCATTCATCATAGCCAGTAGTCCTTCTTGATAGAGATCCTCGATTGTAAAACAGACTTTCTTAAAATTAAAACAAACTTGATGAATTGCCGAATAAATTAAGTTTCGAAACTCATCTTCCAAAACAACAAAAGTTGCTGTTGGATTTAATCGGTAATAATACAGTAATTCATAATCATTCATAAATATCCCCCTTTTTTATTTACGATTAATTTATTTGTATCTCGACTCGCTTTTCCATAATTGAATACAACATGACAGCTGTAGCCACTGACACATTTAAAGAATTGACTGAACCTAACATAAATATTTTAGCTCGATAATCACATTCTTTCTTCAGTAGTGGACTAATTCCCTTCTTCTCTGAACCAACTATAATGACTAAAGGTCTATCACTTGGAATTAAGCGATAATCCTGACTCTCAGTATTATCTACTCCAACTATCCAAAAGCCTGCCTGCTTAAGTTTGTCAATGGCCTGTTTTAAGTTTGTCACAATACTCACCGGCACTGTCTCAATTGCTCCAGTACTCACTCGTGCTACTGTGCTGTTTAGGCCAACACTCCGATTCTTTGGAATAATAACACCCTTGACACCAACTGCATCGCATGTTCTTAAGATGGCTCCAAGATTATGTGGATCCTCAAGTTGATCAGCCATGACCAGAATTGGATTGGACGTCATATCTAAGCTTTGAATAAGCTGATCTAAATCAATCGATTTGTAATCTGGAATCTCAGCAATGACCCCTTGATGAGTTTTGTTTACTAATTTATCAGCAACTTTACTATTGATGTACTCAATCTCAATATTCTGGGCTCTGGCAAGTTTTTCAATCTCAGCATGTTTTGATACTAAGAGAATTTTATTAATCTCTTTTTTTTGTTTTAACCGCTCCAAGACACTATTCTTGGAGTAAATGAATTGTCTCATGTTTTTCCTCTACCACTGCTTTATATTTGTCCCACATCTGTGTCAGCCTGTCTGTTTCTTTTTGTTGATACCAATAGCCCCATAAAGCCTCAAGTCCGGTTGAATATTTATATGATTTAATATCGACGTTCTTCGCCTTTGATGTAAATTTATGATTATATGCTCGACGATATACTTTATATTCTTCCTCAGTTAAAAGATCCTCTTTTAAAACAAGCTTCATAAATTGTGCCTGACTTACGGCAGACACAAAAAGAATTGATTTATCTAAGAGTTTCTTTGGATTCACATGCCCTTTTTCAATTAAATATTCGCGAACTTGAAGTGACATCACTGCATCACCCAAATACGCTAAAACAGAACTTGGTGTTAAACTCATAGAATACCCAACTCAATTAGTTTCGCTCTAAGTTGATCAGCAAGCTCAAAGTTTTTATCAGACTTGGCCTTATTCCACTGATTATATAAGTCTCTTTGTTTTGAAGTTAAACGCTCAAAATTAAACTCAATGCCCATTATTTCCAACATTCTAAGAACGGTCCGATATGTTTCAGAAATCTTGTCATAATCTTTATCTCTTTGACGTAACAATTGATTTAATTGTTTAATCTCCTCAAAAATTACCGCAACTCCATTGGGAGTGTTTAAATCATCCTGCATAGGCTCTAGGAATTTTTCAAGCATCGACTCATTGAGTCCATCATTAAATGCATCATTTAAATCTAGCTGTAAATGTGTTTGTTTTAAAGCTGTTTCAATCCGATTGATTTCAGTCTTAGATTGCTCAATTGTTTCATCCGTGATATTTATCAGTTGACGATAGTGATTACTTACCAGTAACCAACGCACAACATTACTCCCTAAAACCTCAATTAAATCTTTTGCCAGATGTACATTGCCTAATGATTTACTCATCTTCACGCCATCAAGATTAATCATCGCATTATGAACCCAATAGTTGGCTAAATCATGATTATGTAAGGCACAGTTTTGAGCTGCTTCATTCTCATGGTGTGGAAATCGTAAATCAACACCTCCACCATGGATATCAATTTTATGTTGCTTAAACTCTTGATGAATCATAACCACACATTCAGTATGCCAACCTGGTCGGCCTAAGCCCCAAGGTGACTGCCATTTGATGCCATCATCATCTGTATCTTTCCATAATAAAAAGTCTAAAGGATTTTCCTTATCAACATTTTCTGAAATACGAGCCCCCACCTGTAAGTCCTCTAAAACTTGATGAGATAATGACCCATAATCCTTAACAGAGTCCACTCTGAAATAGACATTGCCATCTTTTTCATAGGCAGCTTCACTTTTAATGAGCTCACTAATAAATTCAATGATTTCAGGAATCGTTTGTGTTACTTGTGGTGTTGAATCGGGTTGATCAGCATTTAAATCAGTCCTGATTTGATTATAAGCATCAATATAGAAATCAGTAATATCTGTTTCTTTTTTATTCTCTTCTTTCGCCAATGCAATTATCCTATCATCGACATCTGTAAAATTTGACACATAATGAACTGTATAGCCTAATGCTTCAAAGACTTTCTTTAATGTATCAAAAATAACAATTGGTCTTGCATTACCAATATGAGCATGATTGTAAACGGTTGGTCCGCACAGGTATAAAGAGACCTCATTTTCTTTTAAAGGGACGAATGTTTCTAATTGATTGGATCTTGTGTTAAATAGTTTCATAGTTTCTCCATTGAAATAAAAAGAGGAATTGCTTCCTCTTTTACAATTTGATTTCGCAAATACTTAATTAGTTCTAGCGAACTAAGTATTTAGCAGTACGAATTAATTGGTATGTATAAGAAGCTTCGTTATCATACCAAGCGGCAATTTTAACTAAGTTAACGCCACCAACTGTTGATACTTTAGTTTGAGTTGCATCGAACAGTGAACCATAAGAGATTCCAATAACGTCACTAGAGACGATTGGATCTTCTGTATATCCATAAGATTCGTTAGAAGCTGCCTTCATCGCTGCGTTTACAGATTCAGCAGTTGCATCTTTTTCAACAACCGCTACTAATTCAGTTAAAGAACCAGTAACTACTGGAACACGTTGAGCTGCTCCATCAAGAATTCCATCTAACTCAGGAATAACTAGACCAATAGCCTTAGCTGCTCCAGTAGAGTTAGGAATAATATTTTCTGCTGCTGCACGTGCACGACGTAGGTCACCTTTACGGTGTGGTGAGTCTAATGTATTTTGATCATTAGTGTAGGCGTGAATTGTAGTCATAGTACCAGTCTTGATACCGAATTCATCATTAAGTACTTTAGCCATTGGAGCTAAACAGTTAGTAGTACATGATGCTGCAGAGATAATGTCTTCTGAGCCATCTAAAATATCGTGGTTAACATTGAATACTACTGTTTCAACATCAGTTCCTGCAGGAGCAGAAATAACGACTTTCTTTGCACCAGCTTTAATATGTGCAGATGCTTTTTCTCTAGTTGTAAAGAAACCAGTACTTTCTAGTACAACATCAACATCTAAATCACCCCAAGGTAAGTTAGCAGGATCTTGTTCTGCGTAAACTTTAATTTCTTTTCCATCTACAACGATCCCGTTTTCATTATAAGATACTTCTTTGTCAAAACGGCCTTGAGCAGTGTCATATTTAAGTAAGTGAGCTAGAGTTTTAGCATCAGTTAAATCATTAATAGCAACAACTTCAATATCTGCGTCATCACTCATAATACGATATGCAAGGCGTCCAATACGTCCAAAACCATTAATTGCAATTTTTGCTGTCATTTTCTTCGTCCTCCTTAACAACATCTTTATTATAAGGCATTTTAGAGGCTTGTGTCAACGAATCAAACCTAATTTGTGAAGTTTCTAGCTAATAAAAATCACTATTAAACAACGGTTTTGAAAATGCCTTCAAGGCCGAATCAGCCTTCTTCACTGAGACATTGAATAAGCGCTCAAATAATTGTGAATCATTTAGCTTCACCATTAAACTAACCTCTTCATGAAGAAGCTTTGCCCCAAACAATTGATCAAGCTGTTCCACCATCGTCACATGCACCTGTAAGCGCGGGTATTTAGTTAAGACATAATTTAATATTTTGATTAAAGCGTTGGTGTCTTTATACAATATCTCATCCACAATTACATCCTGATTATGCACCACAAATCTTAAATGAGCCACTAAATCTTCATTATACAAACTCACATATTGACCATTCTCTGCTGCCAGTAGTTTCATCATTTGTGTATAATAGGCTTCATCTCTAACAAAATAACCATTAAAGTACTTCGTGTAATAGTTATATAGATCAAGATTATCTTTAGGGTTTTGACTGACTTTAATCCCTGTTGAATCCATTGGCTTAATCATCGAGCGTCGAACTTGATAGACCTTTTGTTTATACACTTCCTCAAATCCAAACTGAGTGTATAAGGCTGGATGATATGCCTGAATTAATGTTAATAAATAATTTTTCTCTAAATCCTTTAAGACATAATTCAATAAAGTCTTCATATGACCTTGATGACGATAGTCTTCAATTGTATAGACACCTACAATAAAAGCAACCTCAACAACCTTTTGATGAAGCACTAATTCATGTGGATGCACCATTAATGAACTTACGATTTGATTATCAATGATTAAAACATAAGAATTCTCAGGTTTATAGACATGCTCAAAATAGGCATCAATTGAGCCAAAATCATCAAACTCAAAAACATCTTTCCAATGGCTGTGGATGATTGATTTATCTTCGGGATGCCCAACTCTAATTTTCATCATCTATTTCCCGAGCCTCAAAGTCAGCCTCAATGACATCACCATCAACTCTATTTTGGCGAGGTCTTTCTTGATACGTTTCTTCATTACTTGGGCGTTGATATGTTGTTGTTTTATTTCGATTGGGAAAAAAGAGTGTTCTAACAATCATGAAAATAAACAAAAGAACCAATAATGGCCATAAGAATCTCAAAAATGCCACCAAAATTACAATAAATACAAACAATCCTAATATACCTTCAAACCTCATGCGCTTTTCTCCTTAATTTTTTCTGCTAAATTGATTAATTTATCCAAACGATGCTTAATCCCTGACTTACTCATTGTAATGCCTGTTTCACTTTGATACAAGTGCGATAGTTCATTTAAACTCATCTCAGGATTAGCCATCCTTAAATGAGCTATATCAATTAATTTCTGATCTAGGAAATCAAGACGATGATAGTCAATTAATTTCTGTATCGCCGCTACTTGTTTAGCCCCAGCCTTTAATGTCTTCATTTCATTTGCTACTTCACAGTTATCCAAACGAACTAATGAGTTATGAAAGTCTCGCTGAATCCGAATATCCTCATACATCATCAATGCTTGATGCGCTCCAATCAATCTTAAGATATCCGCGATCTGATCACTTGCCTTAACATACACAACCCATTCCTTGCGGCGAATCACAATTTTAGCCTCAATGTAATATTTCTTTAGGATACTCACAATTTCCTTGGCATGGATTTCTTTATGACATCTAAACTCAGCATGATAATTTGTTGAGCGTGGTGAGTTAATTGACCCAGACACTAAAAACCAGCCCGCTAAATATGCTTGAATGGCTGAATCTGATTTTAAGAGTGCACGAGATACTTTTTGATCAAGAGTATTAAGTTTGTATAAACCAATATCCTCTAAAATTTCTCTTACATCATCTTTTATAAGCACTTCATAAATATAATCTTTTCTTAGGTTTGGTCTTTTAGATGTATACAACTCACACTCAATTTGATAACGTTCTTTAATTAATAAAACAAATCTTCGCGCAATCATAGCCTGTGAAAAGACCATTTTTAATTGAAACTCTTTGTTTGAAATAACTAATGAGCCATTTGCCACAATCATGGCACCAAGTTGAGCCAAGACTCCTTTTTCATCGAGTTCTATTTGACATAATTCATTTTTAACTTCTTGAGCAAAGCTCACTTTACTCCCTCATTTCTTTATATACTTCCATAAATGTATTCTTGATTTTCTCTGGTGAATGTCGAACAAAATTTTGATCAAATATCAACAAGTTCTTTTCAATAATTTTATAGGAATGTTTCATCGATAATTTCTGGACAATTTGCTGGTTATTCTTTTTATATATATCAATTAAATAATTTGGAATCGTATCATTAGCCCTAACCACACCATCTACTTTAACACCATGTTTTTCAATCATTTCAACATGATCTTCTAAACAATAGGAGTCTGTCTCTCCAGTTTCAGACATAATATTACAATAATAGACAACTGGGCTTTTACTTTCATTAATCGCTTTCGCAATGTCTTTAATAATCAAGTTAGGCAAGATTGATGTAAACAATGACCCAATTCCTAGCACAATTAAATCAGCTTCTTTAATTGCTTGAATGGCTTGGTGTGAGGCGCGAACTTCATGTTCAAAATAGACTTCACTGATCTGGTTTTGAAGGGTTGGTATATTGGCTTCACCTTTAACAATCGTTCCGTCCACCATTCTCGCAAAGAGAGTGATTGACTCTAATGAGCTGGGAACAATATTTCCTTGAACATTTAAGACTTTAGAAGCAGCACTAATGGCTTCGGTTAGATTTCCACCCTGACGATCCATCAAGGCGTATAAAATTAAGTTTCCCAGATTGTGGCCAATAACATCTTCATTCTTAATCGCTGATTGTTTAAAACGATACTCCATTAGAAACTTAAACATCGTTTCCTCTTGAGCCATAGCGGTCATCACGTTGCGTATATCTCCAATGGCTGGAATATCAAATAAGTTTCTCAAACGTCCCGTTGAGCCTCCTGAATCAGACACCGCAACCACTGAGGTTAAAGACACTTCGGGAATTGTTTTCAATCCACGCAACATTGTTGCTGAACCATGGCCGCCACCTATAACGACGATTTTCTTTTTCATGCTTTCGCTTTAGCCTTCTCTTCTTCTTTAACTGACTCTAGATTTCTCTCTAAGTCACGGTGTGAGACGGTTACATTTAAATCAATTTCTTTATCGATATTAATAATCGAATGAAATTTTTCTGATGCATAATGCCCATGTAAATAATCAGCAATAACGACTGAGCGATGTTGACCGCCTGTACAACCAATCGCTATTGTCAGGGTTGAGCGATCCATATTCAAGCTGCCATCAATAACATTATCCAATAGACTGACTAAAGCGTATAAAAACCTCTCTGTCTTTGGGTCAGCCTTGACAGCATTTTTAACATCTTCATCTAATCCTGTTTTTTCTCTTAATGTTTCATTCCAATATGGATTATCTAAAAAGCGTACATCAAAAATATAATCAGCATCGATGGGTATCCCAAAACGATACCCAAAGGATTGAAACGATATTGTCACATTAAAATTAAATTCAATTTCACGATGAATCTCAATTTCTTTAATTAATTGATTTTTATTTAAATGGGTTGTATCAATTTCAATGAACTCAGGATTTACAATTTGATTGTAAACATCACGCTCTGCTCTGATTGCGTCAACTTCAGAATTGACGAGACTGTGTTTAACAAGTGGATGGACTCGTCGATTGTATTTATAACGCTTTAATAGTTCATCTTCACGGCAATTTAACATAATCACTTTATAGTCAAAATTCATTTGACTTTCCAAAAACTGACTTAAGTCCATAATATTAATCCCTAAAACCACTTTGTCGTAGTATTTAGTTTTATCATCATTTATTAATTCTGCCAAATCTTCAAGAAGTTCAACCGGTAGATTATCAATTACGACATAACCCATATCTTCAAAGATAGAGAGCACCGTGGTCTTACCTGCACCTGACATTCCAGTCACAACGATTACATTTTGATTGTTTTCCATTAGACTTCACCCACTTTCTTATCTTTCTATTTTATCATGGATCACGCCAACGGGTGACCCAAAAGAACATTTTAAGGTGTGAATAGCTTGTTTTGTTGTAATTTCTGTTATTAACACCTTTTCCTGATAACTAATCTCTTGCCAGATAATGCCATCATTAACAATTTCTTTTTTGAGTTTATTCATTTTTGTAATCAGTTCAACTAAGTCTTTATCAAAGTTTCGATTAATGACTTGTTTCTCAAAAAATGAACGATGCGGCTGTTGCTCTGTTTCCATTCCTTGATACACAAAGCCCATTCCTTCCTGGAATAAGATAAAAGCGAGCCATTTTTTATAATGATCATTTGACATACCTTTTTCACGAAGTCTAATTTGGTCGTGGTTCTCAATAAAATGCCATTTCACCTTATCCTTCATTTGTTGGGCATATCGATAATTTAAAATTGATACAAATTGATCCATTTTTGAATCATCAAACATCACTTCCATTTGAAGCTTCCAAATATCATAATCATAAGACCCGTTAAACATTCTTAAAATATCTAAATCACTTAAGACAATCTCACCCTGAAGTCGTAATGCTTTTAAGAAATCATGATCAATGGATTCACTATACCATTCAATATGAGGGTATTTTCCACAAACCTGAGATATTGCTTCTAACCAGAAACTATAAGGAACCAGTGACGCAACATCACAGCGAAAGCCATCAAATCCAAACTCAGCCCAAGCTAATAAAACATTTTTAAGTTCATTGTATAAGTCTAAGTTATCAAAATTATAATCAACAATATCGGACCAATCAGCAACTTTTCGAGTTGGTTGACCCTTCTCATCCAGTAAAAAGTAGTTAGGATTGCTTTGAGTCCACACATGATCGGCTCCAGCATGGTTAAAAACAATGTCCATGATGACTTTTAAATTAAGTTCATGAGCTCTCTTTAGAAAGTTCTTTAAATCCTCTTTAGTTCCTAAATCGTCACTCACTTCATAGTAATCAGCAATAGCATAGGGACTGCCATAGGTACCTTTTCGGTTATGTTTTGAGATTGGGTGGAATGGCATTAAATAAATATAATCAAAGCCCATTTGGCTAATTCTTGCTAAGTCGTGGGTGGCTGCTTCAAAAGTGCCTTCTTGTGTTAAGTTTCTTATAAATAGTTGATAGATGTTCATATCAGCCCTCGCTTAAAGATATTATATATGAAAAAGAATTAGATTATTAGTCTAATTCTTTATTATGTAATCAATTGCTTGTTGAGCTGCAATCGCCCCATCAGCGGTTGCGGTTACGATTTGGCGAAGATGTTTTTGATTCATATCTCCTACTGTGTATAATCCAGTAATCTTGGTTTCCATGTAATCATTCACTTGAGAGTAACCCCACTCATCTAAAACGCTTAAACTTTTCAGATACTTAGTTGCTGGGTCAGCCCCAATATATGGGAATAAAGCCGCACCTTTAACAATTTTTTCTTCACTTGTTTCAGTTGACTTAACTTTTAAGCCAGACACAAGTCCACCCTCAGTCATGATTTCTTGTGGGGTGTGATTGTAAACAAAGTGAATTTTAGGATTTTCTTTAGCACGAGCCACAGTACCTGGATCTGCTCTAAAGACATCACGACGCATAACAACGGTGACTTTACTGACAAATTGAGTTAAGTATAATGATTCATCTATGGCTGAGTCGCCTCCACCAACAACGATTACTTCGCGGTTTTTAAAGAATGCGCCATCACATACGGCACAGTAAGAAACCCCTTTTCCTACCAGTTCATCTTCTTGGTCTAGACCAATTTTCCGCTCAATTGTGCCAGTTGCGGCAATGACTGCTTTGGATGTGTAGACTGAACCATCAGCAGTATGGACAGAGAAGACACCATTTTCTTTGATGATATTAACCACATCTCCGTATTGGTAAACAGCCCCAAAGGCTAATGAATGATTGTGCATTTTCATGGACAAATCGACACCGGTAATGGATTCAAAGGCTGGGTAGTTTTCAACAAGATGTGTTTTTACCATTTTTCCGCCTGGTGCTGCATTTTCTAAAATAAGTGTTTTTACTTCAGCTCTGGAAGCATACATGGCTGATGTCATGCCTGCTGGACCTGAGCCGATAATAATTAATTGGTATTGTGGTTCCATAGTCCTTCCTTTCTAATATGGCTTGGAATCTCAGATAAGTGATCCAATGCATAATTTGGTTTTAAGTTTAATAATTGTTCTTTACGTTTTTCATTACGGGTATACGCGATTGTATACACATTAGCATTAATTCCCGCTTGAATATCTCCTGCTGAGTCACCAATCATAATGGCATTGTCTTTATAACCTTTGACTGCATCAAGAACAAGATAGATGCCTTGTGGATTTGGTTTAGGTTGACTGAATAAATCGCTCCCTATGACCACATCAATATAAGGTGACATGCCTACTTGATCCATCCCCATTTGGATCATATCTGTTTTTTTGTTGGAGAAGATACCGATTGTGTATCCTTCTTCTTTTAATTGTTTTAGTGTTTCAACGGCGCCAGGCATTTGGTCGGCTAGGACCTTATGGTTTTCAATCATAAGCTTTCGATATCGCGCTTCTAAAGCATCAACATCAGCGTTTATGACAAAGCGTTCAAAACTTTCTTTTAACGTTGGACCTACGACCCAATCATAGTCTTCATCACTTAGTTCATGAGTTGTTGGTACTTCACTGAAAACTTGTTTAAAGCTTTGGATAATGACATTATGGGTATCCATTAAGGTTCCATCAAAGTCAAAGATGAGGGTTGGTTTTTCGACTGGGAATAATTTTCTAAAGACGCCTAGATATCCTAAAATACCAACTGCTATAAAAGCAATGGATGTGACTTGAGCAATCTTAATTTCCCCACCACCAATAAGTAGAGCATCCGTTCTAAAGATTTCAATAAAGAAGCGAACCATGCCATACCACATTAAGTAAGCATAGACTAAATCGCCCCTCTTAAGTTTGGCGACTTTCTTTAAAACAAAGTGTATCAATAAAAAACCAATTATATTAGCTATTGATTCATAAAGAAAGGTTGGCATATGGTATTGACTATTGACCATCATTCCTTCTTGAATAAATTGTGGCAACCAAGCAATACTACTTTGATCAATCACTGGACCAAAGGCTTCCTTGTTAATAAAGTTACCCCAACGACCAACTGCTTGAGCAATTAAGATGGTGTACATCGCCTGATCAGCGACATCTAGGAAATGGTACCCTTTTTTTCTTAAAAAGAAATACGCATAAATTGCACCTAAGATTAATCCACCATGGATGGCTAGTCCACCTTCTTGGAAGTTTAGAATACGTAATGGATTACTGATGTAGGCCATTGGATCACTGAAGGCGATATACCAAAGTCTGGCACCTAAAATTCCAGTTAGTAATGCTCCTAGAAATAAATCTTCGGCGAGTGAACTTGGGTATCCTTTTTTCTTAAAGTTTGATTTTATAAATAGATAAGCAATCAAAGCTCCCGATAAAATAAAAATGGCGTACCATTTTATTTCAAGAGGTCCGATTTGTATAAATGTTGTAGGATCTGGAAATAATCTCATTTTTCTACCTCGAATCTGCTTACATATTCTATCACTCACCTAATTTTTACACAATGTTCATGCTATAATGCTTTTGGGAGAGATCGTATGAAATTCAATAAAAATGCGTTTTTATATATTTCGATGGGGATGATGACTATTATTAGTCTCTATTATGCTTATGTAAGTAGGAATCAGCCTAATTCATTATTTACATACTTAGCTTTGGCGCTGTTGTTTGGTGCTGGGACTTACAATTTTAGAAAGAAAGTCTATTTTACAGATGAAGACCCTAATAAAATTGAAAAGAAAGACCGCAAACGAAAAAGTAAAAAAAGAGTATCAAAAGAAGTTGTATAATTTTCTATGACTTCTTTTTGTTAGGTTAAAAGGAAGAAATTGAGTCGATTTATTGGCAGTTACACCCACAGAAGTGATTGTGCTTTAGGGGAACAAAAAAAAGCCCAATCCATCAATCGAGCTTTTTTTATTCAATAAGGGGAAAGAGAGAGTACACAATAGACTTTAGGGGGAAGTCTTTGTGCAGTAAGTCTTGCAACTTACACCCAAAGTATACAATTCAATTCTCAAATAAATATTGAATTCTTGTGTGACATTATGTGATTAACAACTCTCTAAATATTATTGACTTGATTTCTCAAGTAATAGGTTGTAAACCTTCTGTTCAAACTCTTTCGACGAGTCAAAACCTCTGCTTTTTAATGTAAAGTCAGTCACCGCTGACTCAACCAGCATGGCCATATTTCGTCCTTCTCTAACCGGGAAGATTAGCTTAGGAACTTCTAAACCTAAGATTGAATATGGCTCAGAAGGTTCTATTCCTGCTCTTAGATAATCGGTTGCGTCATTCCATGGCTCAAGTTCGATAACAAAGTCAATATTTGACTTGCTCATGGTTGAACTGGCTCCAAACATTGAAGTAATATTCATGATACCGATCCCTCGTATTTCAATCATTCCTGCTAATAAATCAGGGGCTTGTCCAATTAATTGACCATGGGCTCGTGTGACATCGACTCTATCATCAGCAATTAAAATGTGTCCTGATCGAATTAGTTCTAAGGCTATTTCTGATTTACCCATGCCAGAGTCACCAGTGATTAGGACTCCTTTACCGTGAACATTAATCAAAACACCATGAACATATTCAACTGGCGATAATTGTTCGTCTAAATATGTAATGATATCAATCATAATTTCAGATGTTTGTTTTTCAGAAATGAAGATTGGGAAGTTCTTTTGGATTGCGACTTCTCTTAAAATTGGTGGACAATCTAAACCATGCGCAATAACGATGGCAGGGGTCCAGCCATCTAATAATAAATCAAAACGCTCCCATTGTAATTCATCGGTTAATTGCTTAATATAGGCCATTTCTTTATGACCTAAAACAACAACACGGCGTGGTTCAGTATGATCATAGAATCCTGCAAGTTCTAAACCTGGTCGGTTTACATCTGGAACAATAATCCATCTGTCGAGCGATTGTTCATTTCCGGTGATTTGTTGGAAATCAAAATGATCCTTTAAATCTCTAATTGGGCATTTAATATCTGTATTTGTCATAGGCTTACTCCTTTAGTACTTTTTGTAAATATTGGCCAGTATAACTCTTCTTCACTTTAGAAACCTGTTCTGGAGTTCCTTTGGCGATGACAGTGCCACCACCATCACCCCCTTCTGGTCCTAAATCGATGATATAGTCTGCTGACTTAATAATATCTAAATTATGTTCAATTACCAAGATAGTGTCTCCATTTTCGACAATTCTTTGTAAAACAGCAATTAATTTCTTAACATCATCACTATGTAAACCAGTTGTAGGTTCATCAAGGATAAAGACCGTTTTTCCGGTTGGAATCTTTTGAAGCTCACTTGCTAGTTTAACACGCTGTGCTTCACCACCTGATAAAGAGACTGAGGATTGACCAAGTTTAATATAGCCTAAACCTACGTCCATTAAGGTTTGAAGTTTGTTTTTAATGGATGGCATTGCACCAAAGAATTCCAAGGCTGCTTCAACATCCATTTGTAGAACATCATAGATTGTTTTATCTTTATACTTCACTAATAAGGTTTGTTCATTGTATCGTTTACCATGACATTCTTCACATTCAACATAGACATCTGGTAAAAAATGCATTGAGATTTTCTTAACACCATCTCCTTGGCAAGCTTCACAGCGTCCCCCCTTTACATTAAATGAAAAGCGACCTTTATTGAAGCCTAAGGTTTTGGCGTCTATGGTGCTGGCATATAAATCACGAATTTGATCAAAAACACCGGTATAGGTGGCTGGATTACTTCGTGGTGTTCGCCCAATTGGGTCCTGGTCAATGATGACTAATTTATCAATTTCTTCTAAGCCTTTGATTTCTTTAACATCTCCAGGCTTGACTCGTGATCGTTTTAAATGAGTCCCAATACCATTACCGATAACATCATTAACTAAGGATGATTTACCTGATCCAGAGACACCTGTAATACAGGTAAAGGTGCCTAATGGTATGTCTATATTAATGTTTTTTAAGTTGTTTTGTTTAGCACCTATGACCTTAATCTTTTTACCATTGCCTTTACGACGGCTTTGGGGAATATCTATTTTTAGAGTGCCACTTAAATATTGCCCTGTAATTGAGTTAGGATTATCCATAATTTCTTGAGGAGTCCCTGAGGCGATTACTTCACCGCCATGAATTCCTGCATAGGGTCCAATGTCAATGACCCAATCTGACTGAAGCATTGTTTCTTCATCATGTTCTACAACAATAAGCGAGTTAC
>DUUI01000078.1 GCA_012841625.1 Erysipelothrix sp.
TAGTTCATCATTATCTCCCTGTGTGTCAATCTCACTTGGGTTAATAATGAGATAACCCTTTTCTATTAAACTATCCACAATGGTGCCCATTGCTTCTGATGTCCATTGTCTATCGTGCATTAAAAGATTTGCTCCATCACTAAGATAAGGTGTATTGACCATAATATCTGCTAGAGCATCTTTATCCATATATTGTTCCTCCCAATCATAGCCATAGGTCCAATTCATCCATACCATGCCCTCTTCTTTAAGGACTTGTGCACTATGATCTCCCATAATTCCAAATGGAGGTCTAAAGAATTTTGGTCTCTCTCCTGTTACAGATTCAATAATATCATTAGTCTTCGCAATTTCTTCTTTAGTTTCTTCATAATTTAACTGGTCTAGATATGGGTGAGTATGGGTATGATTACCAATTGTAAAGCCCATGTCATACACTTGTTTTAAAATGTCTTTACCAAAATCACTCTCAAGATGCATTCCATTAAAGAAGAATATCGCGTAAACACCCTTTTCTTTTAAAGTTTTAGCAATTTCTAATGTATATGAATCAGGCTCTGGTTGAACGGAATCATCAATTGTAAGCAATACTAATGGCTTCTCCACTGGCTCGATTGATTCAATTCGAAAGTCATCTAGTATTCTATATAATATTTTGTTTTCCACAACTGGTTCTTCAGGTTCGCTAACTACTGGTGTCTCTTCTGTTGGAACATTTACTTCTTCATTTGGTGTTGTTTCAGCATCTTCTTCAGATTCTAATGCCTTTTTCCAATTATCTAAATTTGAAACTAACTGTATATCAGTCTCTTTAAGTTGTGACAATAGTCCGTAAAATTCTGAATTCTTTGTATTAACTAGTGCTAAAGTTTCTTGTAATTCTTGAATCGATGGGTCTTCAGCAATTGTTATTTTAATGAGATTATCTTCTGCTTCAAATAACTCTGAAATTTTAGCTTTTACATTAGTATACAAATCGTTTAGAGAGACTAAGTTGGTCTTAATAGTATTAAACTGACTATTTCCTTTTTCTAAATTTTCAAGATCTATTTCTTCTAACTCACTTATTCTTTTTGAGAATGAATCTAGATGTGATTCATATTCAGAAACCTCTTGTTTTCTTAAGTCTAATAACTCTTTCATTTTACTAGACTCTAGGGTCATTGTTTCAGCATTTAAGTCAAACTCAAAAGCAGCTTGTAACTCTTCTGAGTCATGAGCTGTTAAACTATTTATTTGAGTGATTAAAGTATTATTAGTTATTTGTATTTTCTTTAATTGTTCATTAATCGCATTAGCTGGATTAGCTTTACACGATACTAACAGTAATAAAAATACTAATAAACCTAGCATTTTTTTCATTTTCATTCAATTTTCGCCTTTCCTTCTTATTTAACCACATATTGCTATCAAATTAAAGCTTTCTAATACAATATTTATATTAAGGATTTTTCAAGAAAAGGGTATCAATAACAACCTAGTTTCTATTAATATTGAAGGTTATTAATAAAATGACAGTGACTCTATCTCTTTTTCTCATGTTTGCATTGCTTCCTTTCTCTCCGTTATTTCAAAATTTAAGACCATAAATATGACACTGTAAAACCCTAAAACTCCATATGCTAGTAATGGAGTAATTAATTCTGAGTTTGTCGTAACTTTGATAGAACCATCAACTAGACTCGTTGGACTTAAAATGGTATCGATTGAATAACATAATCCCTAATATTCATAAAACTGAAATAACCAAACAAAACACAAACAAATTTAAACAATATAGTAATTTCTATTTTTATGATTCTTATGAGGTGTGGATTATTAATAAGAAGAGTATTAAAAAAACCACTTATCAGTGGTTATGTTTATTAATGGAGCAGATGAGGGGA
>DUUI01000079.1 GCA_012841625.1 Erysipelothrix sp.
AAACTAATTTTACCTAGTTTTTCTGTTTCATCTATAAAATAATCAAAAGTTAAATGATATAAAACTATAAATCAATTTAAAAACCCCCAGTTTATTTAAAACCAAGGGTTTGTCTACAGTCTGAAAAAGGATGTGAGTGTCACATCCTTTTGGTTTGAGTCTTAAATTCTAGCAAGTCCAGCTTTGATTGCGGCTTGTTTAACAGCTTCTGCTACCGCGGGAACAACTCTTTCATCTAGCGGATTGGGGATGATGTATTCATCATTGAGTTCATCGTCTTTGACCAAATCGGCTATTGCGTAAGATGCTGCTAAGCGCATGCTTTCGTCAATTTTGGATGCTCTTACCATAAGAGCTCCTTTAAAGATTCCAGGAAATGCTGAGACATTATTAATTTGATTTGGCATGTCACTTCGGCCGGTGCCAACTATGACGGCTCCACCTTTTTTGGCTTCATCAGGCATAATCTCTGGAATTGGGTTAGCCATTGCGAAAACGAATGGATTTTTATTCATAAGACTAATATCCTCTGCACTTAATATGTTTGCGGCTGAGACGCCGATAAAGACATCTGCGTCTTTTAATGCGTCTTGAAGTGTTCCTGAAACATCGTCAAGGTTAGTGTGCTTTAGCATCAGTTTTTGTTCTGATCCAATGTTAGGATATTTTGAGTTTAGAATACCTTTCTTATCTACGAGCGTTATGTGTTTAGCACCTAATATTAGTAGATGTTTTGCGATTGCGATACCTGCTGCTCCAGCTCCGTTGATGACGATTTTGATTGATTCCATTTGCTTATTATAAAGTTTCAGGGCATTGATCAATGAGGCTCCGACTATTATTGCTGTGCCATGTTGATCGTCATGGAATACTGGTATATCTAATTTTTCGATTAATTGCCGTTCAATTTCGAAGCATTCAGGAGCTGCAATATCTTCTAAATTAATGGCTCCAAAACTGTCTGATATTTGGATGACGGTGTTTACGAATTCATCGACATCTTTTGTTTTTAGACAAATTGGGAATGCATCTACTCCTGCGAATTCTTTAAATAGGATGGCTTTACCTTCCATGACTGGCATTGATGCTTGAGGTCCGATGTCTCCTAGACCTAAGACTGCCGTACCGTTGGTGATGACACCAACTAAATTATGTTTGCGTGTTAATTTGTAGACATCGTCTGGATTGGCGACTATTTGATTACAGGCATCGGCGACGCCTGGTGAATAAGCAATTGAAAGATCTTCTTTTGTTTTTACTTGGGCTCGGCTGACGACTTCGATTTTACCTTCCCATTGGTAATGTTGTTTTAGTGCTTTTGTCATGTCACTACTCCTCAAAGTCAAATTTGTATTGAGTTAAGCCTGCGTCATCGCGTAACCAAATGAGGTCTTCTTGGACAGATTTATTGACTGGTAATCCAGTTTTTGCTCGTTCTTGGCGAGCTTCGTGTTCCTTTTCACCTGCTGTGTATATACGGTCTGATCCTGGGGCTTTTTTGGCTGCGCGTAATTCTCTAACAATTTCACCGGCAGTTTTTTCAAATGATTCTCTTCCGACGAATGCTTCTGTGTCGATGGCGATGAAGAAATGCCCTAAGTGATACTTAGCTGTTGGTTTTCCTTCTTCGTCTAGTCCTGAGAGCATACTTAAAAAATTACCAGCTTGTGGCGCTGCTGAAAGTATTTCGACAATTGTTGCGAAGTCGTATCCTTTGTATCCGCCTAAATCTTCGCCGATTCCGCCTAGTGGTGCTAGGGCTGCTTCGCCTTTGACTAATGCAGGCAGGATTTCACTTGGTTCTGTCATAGGTCCACCATCGGCACCGACAACTGTTCCGGCTGGTGCTTTTCTTCCGTCTCTGTCCCATAGTTCGATGTATCCTCTTTGAATGATTGAGGTGGCTGCATCAAATGAGAATGGGAATTCTTCATCAGTTGGCATGGCCCATGAGAATGGATTAGTTCCTAATTTTGGTTCGACACTGTGAGTTGGTGCGATTGATGGACGGGCATTTGTGCCTGAGGCACCGATGCATCCTTCTTTGGCTGCCATGTCTGTGTAGTATCCGGCAACACCGTAGTGTGTTGAGTTTCTGACAACGACCATGCCCATTCCGTATTCTTTAGCTTTTTTAATGGCTAATTTCATTGCGTGATAGGAGACAACTTGGCCCATTCCGTCTGCTCCGTCGATTACGGCTGTGGTTGGTGTTTCTTTTACAACTTTCCAATCCGTTGTGGCTGATTGAATTCCGGCTTTGATTCGTTTGATGTAAATTGGTCTTAGTCGGTTGGCTCCGTGACTGTCAATTCCTTTCCAGTCTGCGTCTAATAATACGTCGGTACATATTTCGGCATCTTCTTCTGGGACTCCGTATGCCATAAAGACATCTTTGACGAATGCTTCGTACTTTTCCCAGTTTAAATAAACAACCATAAATTATTACCTCCTTTACTAATTTAAAGCGCTTATATTGTAACTTAATGTTAACAAATTCACAGGAACTAATCAAATGAAGTGCTGATTAAAATGTCGGATTGATTTAGAGTATTTTGACTGGTTTGGGACTAAAAAAGGAATCCAATTGAATTCCTTAATTTTTTAGACGGTTTGTGTTTTTAGTTTCTTCAACTCGCGTGTTGAGATTTTCATGCGACGTGGTTTACCATCAACCATCACCGTTACTTTTTGTAGATTCACATTCCACTTACGGCGATTTGCACGTAAAGAGTGCGATCTAGTGTTTCCTGATAAAGGGCCTTTACCAGAGATTGCACATTTTCTTGCCATTGTGTAACCACCTTTCTAAAGTTTGCTTTAACACAATACCATAATCTAATTTATTATGCAAGCCAGATGGCAAGAAATCTTAGTGCAAATAGAAAATGAATTATGTTCAAAGCAATGAAGGTGATGGTTCTTGGGAATTAAGCATACTTGATAACAATTGGCTATGCTATCAGCGGTTTCTTATATTTACCAAGCTATCCCCGCAGATGTTACGGTTCTTAAAATTTCTAAGTTGATTGTTTCACTTACTGCTCAGATATTTTCGTGGTTATTGATAAATTCTGAAGGTCAGTTTATTAGATACTAAGTCATGGCTATCAGTTTCCTTAGGCGTTGATTTGGTTATTGCTTTGGTTGGTAACCCTTTATAGTCACCAATTGATGGTGTTCCTAAATATTTTTAATGAAAGTGGTGTTTTTCTCAAAGTGGTAAAATATGCTTAAAAGGATTATAATAAGAGCGTTGTTGTGGAGGATAGTAAATGATTATTCAAAGTACTAATGTTTGGCTTGCTTCTCAGTTTGTAGAAGCCCAAATTGAAATCGAAGGACAGAAAATAAAAAGAGTTTATCCTTATGGTACCCATCCTGTTGATGTAGATTATAATGATCATAAAATTGTGCCAGGATTTATTGATATTCATATCCATGGAGGATATGGAATTGATACAAATGATGCGACATTCGATGAGATGGTAACCTTAACAAAGAAACTACCTAGTGAGGGCGTGACGTCATTTTTACCTACAACAGTTACTCAGAGTGAAAAAGTTCTTATGAGAGCTGTTAAGAATGTGGCAGATGTTGAGAAACAACAAACATCTGGAGCTCAGATTCTTGGGATTCATTTTGAGGGACCTTATTTAAATATTGACTTTAAAGGTGCTCAGCCAGGCGAATACATCGTAAAGCCTAATGTTGAGCAATTCGAAAAGATTTATGAAACGAGTAATGGTTTAATTAGAGTTATTACACTAGCTCCTGAAAAGGATGAGAATTATGAATTAATGGATTTCTGTAATACTCATAATATTGTTGTATCACAGGGTCATTCAGGCGCAAATTATCAGGAAACACTCATGGCAATTGCGAATGGGGTGAAATCAATTACTCATGTTTATAATGGAATGTCTCGTTTCCATCATCGTGATGTTAATTTAACTGGAGCAGCTTTTCGAGTGAAGGATGTTTTTGGTGAAATTATTGTTGATGGTGTTCATTCTGATTACTCAAATGTTCATACATTTATGACATCTAAAGGAAAGGATCGCGCAATCCTTATTACTGATGCTTTATTAGGCAAGGGAGAACCGGTTGGTTCTGAGTATCAATTTGGTGGACATCCAGTTCGTGTTTTTGAGGATGGGTCACTTAGATTATTGGATTTAGATGCGATTGCGGGTTCGACATTATTATCGAATCGTGGTGTTCAAAATATTATTGAAAAAGTTGGTTTAGGGTGGGAGTATGCAGTGAATGCTTCGAGTTTAAATCCGGCTCGTTTATTAGGTATTGAAGATCAAAAGGGATATATTAAATCAACATATGATGCTGATTTAGCTATTTTAGATGATGACTTTAATGTTGTTGCTACATATATCCTTGGAAAGTGTGAGTACCGTTGCTAATGAAATTTCATTTTATTATTAATCCTAAATCAGGAAAATATGATTATCAAGTGGTTGTTGATTATGTGCGTTTATATGTACAAAAACATCCAGAGTTTGAATATGATTTACATTTAACAGAATATGCAGGACATGCGACTGTCATTACCAAATCGATTACATCATCAGAAGATTGTGTTGTAGCGGTTGGTGGGGATGGTACTTTAAACGAGGTTTTGAATGGTCTGAATGAGGGAGTTAAGATGGCGGGTGTGCCGCTTGGATCTGGGAATGACTTTGTTCGGATGTTGAATTATCCTACGGGTTTATCGACTCAAGAATGGATAGAGGAAACGATTAGTGGAAGGGTTGTTAAGGTTGATTATGGCGTTGCTAATGAAGAGCGTTTCATTAATAGTTGTAATACAGGAGTTGATGCGGATGTTTTAATTGCATTTGAAAGATATCGAAAATGGCCGCTTCCTAATAATATTGTTTATTTATTGGCAACATTAAGGACAGTTTTAAAACCTTCGTATAGAAATTTACGTTTTACGATTGATGATCAAAAACCTTTTGAGATGGAGTCGATGTTGTGTACTTTAATGAATGGGAAATATTATGGTAATGGATACACACCAACACCACAGTCTGATATCCAGGATCGTATTTTAGATTTATGTTTGGTGAAGCCGTTGAGTCTTTTTAAGATTGCGACATTGATAAAGAAGTATAGTGTTGGAACTCATATCGATCATCCGGCTGTTAATATTCAACCTTTAAAGAAGTTTAAAATTGAGAGTGATACTGAAATTTTATATGGTATTGATGGTGAATTAAGAACGACTAAGATTCTTGAGTGCTCACTTGCTGAGAATCAGATTGAGTTTGTTGTAAGCCAAAGAGCGGGAATTAATTAAAATGCGGATAATCATTGAGGAAACTTTAAATGATCTCTTGCCATATTTAGGTCAGCAGATGGTTATAAATATTGAGGAAATTAATGACTCAAATATTGATCGTCTTCTTGATGCAGATGAGCTTGTTGTGATTGGCGTGGGTAGAGAAAATTCTATTCTTGTTTCACACATGATTAATAGTCGTCAGAATGATGCTAAGGTGATAACACTGGTTCAGCAGCATCCTAATTTATTAGTCCTATTGGATAAAGAAGGAGCACAGAAAATTTATGAGTAAAATGATCAAAGCGATTATGTGTGATTTAGATGGGACTCTTTTAAATAAGGACAAGAAAATTCTGAATGAAACAAAACGAGCTTTAAAAGAAGCGCAGGAGAATGGAATTCGTTTAATTCTGGCTTCTTCGAGATCATATTTTATGCTTGAGGATATTATTAAAGAGTTAGAGATGCCTAAGTATGAAGGGCTTGCTGTTTGTATGAATGGTTTACAGGTAGTAAACACGAAAACGATGGAAGTTAGAGAGGCTCCTGGCTTACCAGATGAAACAGTTCAAAAGATTTATGATTATGGCAAATCATCTTCTACTATTATTGCGTTTGAGTCAGAGGCTGGGTTTCAGTTTTATGTGCCGATGAAAATGCGTTTTGGGATGCCTTTTTATTATTTTGCGAGATATAAGAAAAAGCGTTCGCAGAAAAGACAGATTAATTACACCTTATTTGCTGATTTTAGGTTTAGCCCTGATCAAATGTTTGAAATAATTTCTGATCGTTCTAAATTAGTGTTACCGGTTCAGAAGTGTGGTGTGATTAAAGTAGGGCGTCAGTCAAAAATGAAACAAGCATTGCAGAAGATGCGTCTTTATTTTGAGGATGAGGCTAATGTGATTAAAATTTCTAGAGTTTGGGCTGATATTATGCCGCTTCATGTCAACAAGGTGAGTGGTTTAAAGATGATGGTTGATCAATTGGATTTTACATTAGATAATGTGATTGCTTTTGGAGATGCTGAGAATGATATTGAGATGTTATCTGAGGCTAGGATTGGTATTGCTATGGGCAATGCAATGGATTCTGTTAAACTGATTGCGACTGATGTTACATTGGATAATGATAGTAATGGAATTGTTCATGCGCTGAAGAAGTATCAAGTCATATGACATGATAATATTTAATTGAATTGATATAATGCCCGTAGAGTAAAGGAGGAGACTCAAATGAATTATGCAACTGAATTAAACTTTGATGAATTAACAAATGAAGGCTTAGTACTAGTAGACTTTTATGCAGATTGGTGTGGTCCTTGTAAAATGATTGCGCCTGTCTTAGAAGAAATTGACAAAGAAGATGCTGATCTTAACATTGTTAAGGTGGATGTAGATGCTCAAGGCGTTTTAGCTCAACGTTATGGTGTAATGTCAATTCCAACTTTAGTTCTATTTAAAGATGGAGTGAAAGTTGATGAAATGGTTGGATTTGCGCCTAAGCCTAATCTTGTTCAATTCTATTCAAAACACAAATAAATAGTTAATTAAAGTCACATCTTAATTGGGTGTGATTTTTTTTATGCTTTTAGTTGCATGACTTAAAAAATTATGTATAATAATAAATGCATGTTTAATAAAACTGTTTAAAAAGTTTAGTTTTACTAAACGAGGAGGGGCTATGGATATAGGACAAAAAATCCGAAGATATCGGAAACAAAATTCACTCACACTTGAGGAACTGGCGAGTCGTACGGAGTTAACTAAGGGTTTTTTATCTCAGCTTGAGAATGACTTGACGTCTCCTTCAATTGCGACTTTGGCTGATATTACTGAGGCTTTAGGTGTGAGTTTGGAACAGTTCTTTGCGACTGATAAGGATGAACAGATAGTCTTTAAGCAAAATGATTTCTTTATTGATGAACAAGAGGAGTATACAATTCATTGGATTGTGCCGAATGCTCAAAAGAATGAGATGGAGCCGATTCTGATTGAGTTATTACCACAGGGGACTTCGTTTGAAATAAATGAGCATAGTGGTGAAGAGTTTGGTTATGTTGTTAAGGGTCGTGTGGCTTTGCATTTAGAAAACCATGTTTTACAATTGAAAAAGGGTGAGACATTTTACTTAAAGGGAAATGTGGCTCATAAAATGACGAATAATCATTCGTCACAGATTGCTCAGGTGCTGTGGGTTAGTACCCCACCAATATTCTAGGAGGTAGAAAATGAATAAATTAATTCAGTTTAAAAATATTGTGAAGGACTTTGATGGTCAGCTAGTTCTTAAGGGAATCAATTTAGATATATTTGAGAACGAGTTTGTGACCTTGTTAGGTCCTAGTGGATGTGGAAAAACGACACTTCTTCGTATCTTGGGTGGTTTTTTGGAACAAACTGAGGGGAATGTTTATTTTGAGGATATTGAAATTTCAAATGTTCCTGCATATAAAAGAGAAATTAATACAGTCTTTCAGCGTTATGCATTATTTCCTCATATGAATGTATATGATAATATCGCCTTTGGTTTAAGGATTAAAAAAACTGGCGAGGATGTTATAAAACAAAAAGTAGAGAGAATGCTTCATTTAGTGAATCTTGATGGTTTTGAAGAAAGAACGGTGACGCTTTTATCTGGAGGTCAACAACAAAGGGTTGCGATTGCTAGAGCGTTGGTTAATGAACCGATGGTGTTACTGCTGGATGAACCTTTAGGGGCTTTGGATTTAAAACTTCGTAAGGAAATGCAGGTGGAGCTTAAAAAGATTCAAGAAGAAGTTGGGATTACATTCATTTATGTAACTCATGACCAGGAAGAAGCGCTGACGATGAGTGATAAAGTAGTTGTTATGAATAATGGTGAGATTCAACAAATTGGGACTCCGATTGATATTTATAATGAGCCTGAGAATCGATTTGTGGCTGATTTTATTGGTGAGTCTAACATTTTTGCTGGCTTGATGATAGAGGATTATCTGGTGCATTTTGATAATCAAGATCATGTTTGCGTTGACTATGGCTTTGGTGAAGATGAGGAAGTCGATATTGTCATTAGGCCTGAGGATATAGATATTGTGAATAAGGGTGAGGGTGTCTATGATGGGGTTATTAAATCACTCTTATTTAAGGGTGTTCATTACGAATATGTGATTGAGACTGAGCATCGCCATTACATTGTTCATAACACTGATTTATTTGAAGTGGGTAGTGAAATTGCGATTACTTTTGGTCCAGAGGATATTCATGTCATGTGGACTTTAGAGGCGTATTAATATGAAGGTGTTTCAGAAACTAATTTGGCCGTATGGCGTCTGGATGGGTATCTTTGTTGTTTTTCCGCTTCTACTAATAACTTTGTATGCCTTTACGAGTCCTGGGAACAATGTTGTTACATTTCAGTTTACTTTAGAGAATTTTTTACGATTTTTTGATCCAGTTTATTTTAGAATCTTGGCTAAATCGTTATATATTGCTTTGATTACGACGATTATTTCGTTAATTATTGGGTACCCGCTTGCGTATTTTATTTCTCGAAAGAGTGATCGAGTTCAGATGTTGTTGATGCTTCTTGTGACGATGCCGATGTGGATTAATATGTTGATTCGTACATATGCATGGATTTCGATTCTGTCAAAGAATGGTTTATTGAATAATCTTTTGACAGCTTTAAATTTGCCGAATGTTGAGATTATGTATACTGATACAGCTGTTTTAATTGGGATGGTGTATAACTATTTGCCGTTTATGATTTTGAGTATTTATACTCAATTGACAAAAATGGATGAGAGTCTTGTGGCTGCTAGTTATGATTTAGGTGCCAATTGGAGACAAACATTTAGCAAGGTAATATTCCCATTATCACTGCCTGGTGTTATTACTGGGATTACACTAGTTTTCTTACCTGCTGTTTCGAGTTTCGTTATTCCTAAATTATTGGGTGGTGGATCGTATATGTTGATTGGTAACTTGATTGAAAACCAGTTTATTTCGATTGGTGATTGGAACTTTGGTTCGTCTGTGTCATTAATTATGACGATTATTATTATCATTTCTATGTATATTACTAAGAAAGTTGATAAGAATATTGATGAAACAACTCCGGCAAGAACAGGAGGTGCTAGAGTTTATGGTAGGAATTAAAGATAGGCGTTGGTTATCGAATATTTCATTATCGATGATGATGATATTCTTCTATTTGCCGATTGTGATCATGATTGTGTTTAGTTTTAATGAGTCAAGGTCATTATCAGTTTTTCAGGGTTTTTCATTTAACTGGTATCAACAATTACTAAACTCTAGAGATGTTGTTGATGCGGTGTGGGTGTCTGTTAGTATTGCGGTGATTGCGACAACAATTTCTACTTTTGTTGGAACCTTAACAGCGATTGGTTTGAGTAAGTCGAAGAAAATATTAAGAGATGTTTACTTAGTGTTTAATGATTTTCCAGTCATGAATCCTGAGATTGTGACGGCGATTGGTTGGATGTTATTATTTGTTGTGGTGAATTTAACGCCTGGTTATTTGACAATGTTATTGGCTCATATTGCGTTTTGTACACCTTATGTTATTTTGAGTATTTTGCCTAAACTAAGAGCTTTGGATCCTAATATCACAGAAGCTGCGATGGATTTAGGGGCAACGCCGACTCAGGCGCTATGGCAAGTTATTGTGCCACAAATTGTTCCTGGAATAATTTCTGGGGCATTGATTGCGTTTACGATGTCGATTGATGATTTTGTTATTTCATATTTTGTGACGGGTAATGGAGTAAAGAATATTTCAATTCTTGTATATAATATGAGTAAGCGGATTAATCCGATGATTAATGCGTTGTCGACAATTATGGTGGTTGTAATTGCAATCATCCTGATTCTGATTAATGTAGTACCGATATTAAAAGAAAGAGGTAAGAAAAATGAAAAAGTATTTGATTAGTTTGTTTGTTGTTCTTGTATTAGTCGGTTGTGCTGGTGGTAGTACATCGGGTGATACTGAAACCCTTAAAGTATTTAACTGGGGTGAATATATTGATGAGTCTGTTCTTACTGAGTTTGAACAAGAGTTTAATGCTCGTGTTGTATATGAAACTTTTGATAGTAATGAATCTATGTATACTAAATTACAGGCAGGGGGAAGTTATGATATTTTAGTTCCTTCTGATTATATGATTCAGCGTTTGATAGATGAAGGTTATCTTCAAGAGATTGATTTAAGTAAGATTTCAAACTTGGATGGTTTAATGCCTGAGACACTTAATAAGGAATATGATCCTGAAATGAAATATTCAGTGCCTTATTTCTGGGGTGATTTTGGGATTGTTTACAATAAAGAAGTAGTTGATAAAAATGATGTTGAATCTCAGGGTTGGGAAGTATTAAAGAATACTAAGTACAAAGATTCATTGTACATGTATGATTCTGAGCGTGATTCATTTACACCTGCTTTGATTGCTTTAGGTTATTCTTTAAATACTGAGAATGAAGAGGAATTAAATAATGCAGCTGAGTGGTTAATTGAGGTTAATAGTTTAATGAATCCAGTGTATGCTGGTGATGATGTCATTGACCAAATGATTAATGAATCTAAGGATATTGCGTTAATGTATTCTGGTGATGCTGCGTATGTCATGACTGAGAATGAAAATCTTGATTACTATGTTCCTACTGAGGGCTCGAATATTTGGCAGGATGCGATGGTTATCCCTGAAAATGCTTCTAATCCTGAATTAGCGCATAAATTTATGGAATTTATTACACGTCCAGAAGTTGCGACTAAGATTACAGAATATGTGGGATATCGAACAGTTGTTCAGGAAGTTTATGATGATATGGTAGCTCCTGGGGGGATGTTTGAGGGCAATGTTGCATACTCAACTCATAGTGACGCGAAGCTTGAAGAATTTTATTACAATGCAGAAACAAGAGAGATTATGTCACGTCTTTGGACAACTATTAAAGTTGCTCACTAATTTTTAAAAAAAGCACAACAGAGTATTTCTGAAGTGCTTTTATTTTTTGAGTAATCGTACAATTCCGACAGTCCATCGGGCGTTTATGATTGCATTATATCGTCCATGATTATCATGAACTTGGTAGTATTTTTGGTTATCTAATTCTAATATTCGGTATGCGACGACCCAGTGATTACCATAGTTTTTCGGAGCATTTAAATATTTATTTAAGCCGATGATGCTTGGTTTAGGTTGTGATTGTTCAAGTCTTGTTTTAACAATCCCAAAGGTTGGAGTCAGCGATCCCTTGGCTTTAAAGAGATGGTTTGTTTCTTGTCTTCTTAAGAATCGATTGATGCCCATTGACACGTCGTAGGCAATTGTTCCTACTGGTGAGAAGGATGATATATCCTTCATTAGAGTTTTGTAGAGATTTTCTGGAGAGCTTGATCCTTTTGTTCGAATCGATGGTGGGATGATTGTTTCATCAATATAGTCTTGATAATAAGCAAGCAAAACAGCTGCTGACATCATTCCGCAGGTGCCATCCTTATTAATCCATGATGAATATTTTTTCATACGCTCACTATCAATTCCGTAGGAGTCAGCATGATCTACTAAATGAGTAGTTTCATATTCTCCTTGTAAATTGGTTACTCCGGCATAGAAAAGACTTGAGGGATTTAATACTCTAAGTTTTGTGAAGGGGTGAATTTCGATAATTTCATCATCTTTACTGATCATATATCCTTGATCTTTGAAAGATGTGACTTTAAATTTATTTCTAGTAATATATTTTTTAATCATAGTTTTATTATACGCTATTCATTAATAGTTTTCCTTTTAGTTGATTAACTTATCTTATAAAAAAACTCCCAACTAGGAGTCTAAATGTTAATTGGTAGCGGGGGTGGGACTCGAACCCACGACCCCCCGGGTATGAACCGAGTGCTCTAGCCAACTAAGCTACCCCGCCATATTTAAAAAAATGGTCGGGATGACAGGATTCGAACCTGCGACCCCCTGGTCCCAAACCAGGTGCACTACCAAGCTGTGCTACATCCCGAGATAAAACATTAAAATTTAATGGCGCGCCCGGTAGGATTTGAACCCGCAACCTTCTGATCCGTAGTCAGACGCTCTATCCAATTGAGCTACGGGCGCACACGATGGTGGGGATAAAGGGACTTGAACCCTTACGGTATTTCTACCAACGGATTTTAAGTCCGTTGCGTCTACCTATTCCGCCATATCCCCATTAATACTGGAGGTTCCTGTCGGATTCGAACCGACGATCACAGAGTTGCAGTCTATTGCCTTACCACTTGGCTAAGGAACCGGAAACACTGTGCTTAATCATTATACAATATCTTTCTGTTTTTGCAAGACTATTTTATGTAAAGTATGCTGACAAGCTTGTTAAATATACCAAAAATACAAGAAACAGTCAATTAAAAGGTTTAAAACTTTTTAATAATTATTTTGATCTTATGGTTGTAAAATGAAATGCAATTGTATATAATGTATAAGCACTACTTAGAAATGGACATTGTTGATCAACCAGTTGGACCCTTAGCTCAGTTGGTCAGAGCTACCGGCTCATAACCGGTTGGTCGTAGGTTCGAGTCCTACAGGGTCCACCAATGGAGGAATACCCAAGTGGCTGAAGGGTCCGGTCTTGAAAACCGGTAGGTCGCGAAAGCGGCGCCTGGGTTCGAATCCCAGTTCCTCCGCCATTGTTTGATTTATAAGATTAACTTTGTTATACTATGTAGGCAATATATCGCGGGGTAGAGCAGTCTGGTCAGCTCGTCGGGCTCATAACCCGGAGGTCGGAGGTTCAAATCCTCCCCCCGCAACCAATGGTTCCGTAGCTCAGTCGGTAGAGCAGTGGACTGAAAATCCACGTGTCGCTGGTTCAATTCCGGCCGGAACCACCATCAAACACTAAGATACCACTTCATGTGGTTTTTTTATTTTAGGAGAAGAAGAAAAGAATGCTTATTACAAACTAGGTGATAAGTATGAATAAAAAACAATTAGAATCATATACAGAAAATGCGAAGGAAATGAATCGACTAAAGAGATTGAAACAGCAGTATGAAAATGAAATCAGACCCAGTAGTCGTTCACTCATTGATTTAACGAAACAAAACTTGAATGTTAAAGAGTTTACATTTAACCATGTACTTGCTGAGAAAATATTATTAATTGATGATCGACTCAAACAATTACAGTATCAAAACAATCAAGTCATATCATTTATTAATTCTCTTCCTAATCAAGAACAACAATTATTAACTGATCTTTATATAAAAGAAATGCCTCGCCAGAAATGTGCTCATAAATATTATTGTGATGTACGCACACTAACGCGAACTGTTAATCGTATTTTGGTTGACTACTATCCATATGAAGTTGTCCTATAGGACAACGATATCTATGATAATGTGATAGTGTGGATGGAACAAGGGGGCACCCATCCACATGTTAAAAGAACGAATCATCGTTCTTTTTTATATCATGGAAGGAGATTTTATGGTTAGAATTAAGAAAGGTATTAGGATAATAATCTTATTATTATTTTCTATACTCACCAGTATTACACCAATTAATGCAGTTAGTACTCATACCTATGAAGCGAAAACTGATATTGAATATCAAGACACATCACCGGTTGGTTTTCATGGGAATTTAAGTCATTATTATGCTGATGGAGAGCTTGCTTACTGTATTGACCCAGCAAACCCTTTTGTTGAGGGGAATAAAGAACAAACAAGTTTAGAATCATATGAAAAGTTTGATGATTCTTTGAAGCAAAAAATAGAGCTTATCGATTATTATGCTAAAAAGAGAGGGGCAAGCACTAATAATGATGTTCGAGCAACGGCACAGTTGATGATATGGGAACTTGTTGAACCACGATTTAAAGTTGAATTAATGGAGTTTACTAACTATAGTCATCAGCGTTATTTAGACATAAGTTCTGCAATAAATTTTGACATTAAAAATCACCATCAAGTGCCAAGTTTTGATAAAGATGTCATTAATCTAAAAGTAGGACAATCTATTACAATCACTGATACTAACAGTATTAGTTCTAGTTTTAAGTATCATGCTGATTCCAAAAAGTTAAGCATCACTCAAAATGGCCATAGTTTGACTCTCACAGCCTTAAAAAGTGGATCAACTACCGTTAACGGTCAAAAGATTGAAGAATCTAATGTGGGACTTAGCTTAGTCTTTCTAGATCCCAGTGCTCAAGACATAGCGACATTAAAAGTAAAGAATAATGTGGCTACATCATTTTCAGTAAACATTGAAGAACTTGGATCACTGGATATCATGAAAGTGGATGATAATAATAAACCAGTTCCTAATACAAAGTTTAAGCTTTCAACGATAGATTCTTTGATTGGTACTTATGTGACTGACAGTACCGGTAAGGTTAGAATAAATGATTTGGTTGCTGGAACCTACTATATCCAAGAGATTGAGGTAGCAGCACCATACTATTTAGAATCAGAAGTACATGAAGTAACCATTACTTCTAATGAGACAGCAACCTTTACTCAAGTAAATAAGAAGGTATTAGGACAGATTAAACTCATCAAAGAAGGTCCAGAAGGTGAAGCTGTTGAAGGCGCAACATTTAATCTCATAAATGAAAAAGGTGATGTAATTGAACAATTAACGTCTGATAATAATGGGCTAGCAACTTCTAAATCCCACCCAATAGGAAAGTATACTTTAGTAGAGACGAGTGTTCCTGAACCTTACATACTAGATCAGACTCCAATCCCAATCCATTTAGAGTATGTTGATATGGTAACGCCACTCGTTATTAAAACAGTAAGATTAAACAATGATATAGCCAAAGGCCAATTTGAGATTATCAAACTAGATTCAGAGCTTAAAACACCATTACCTAATGTTGAGTTTGAAATTAGAGATGCCCAAGACAAATTAGTTGGAACATTAATTACAGATGAAGATGGAAAGGCAGTTTCACCAGAATTAGAGTTAGGAACTTATACAATCAAAGAAACTGTATTTCCATTAGGGTATGTAACTGATGAATTTATTCAGACTATTACTTTATCGTATGAGAATCAAAAGACACCCATCGTTTATAGAACACATGAATTAGAGAATAAGCCTATTAAGGGAAAGATTCAAGTTGTTAAGATTAACTCATCAAAAGAAGAAATTCCAGTAGAGGGTGCTAAGTTTAATGTGCTCAGTTTACCAAGTAGAGAAGTTGTTGAGCAGATTGTAACGGATAAAAATGGCTTTGCGATTACTTCAGAACTGAGGTATGGTGATTATCTAATTGTAGAAATAGAAGCGCCTGAGGAGTTCTATTTAAATCCACATGAGTATCCAGTTTCAATTAAGAATCACAATGAAACAGTGATACAATACATTGCCAATGATTTAATTGAGCTAAAACTAGGAATTAAGAAACTAGATTCAAAGACCAATGAACCTTTAGAGAATGCCATCTTTGAAGTCTATGATGAAAATGATGAGCGAGTAGAATTTACTTACTTAAATGATAAACACGAAGTTATTAATCAACAACAGCTTATCACAAATAAAGAAGGGATTGCGTACACCAAAGGAGCTCTACATTATGGTACATACACACTGAAAGAAGTTAAAGCTCCAGCAGGATACTTGCGTAGTCAACCTATAGAGTTTGTGATTGATCGAAATACTGAAGCAATTGAATTAGAAACAATTGGTCGTACTTTAGTTCAAGAAATTTCTAATGATAAAACAACGACCGAAATACGAAAGGTAGATGTTTATGGTGATTATTTACCTGAAGCGAGTTTAACTTTACTAGATGAGAATCATAATGAAATCTTAAACTTTACCTCTTCAGATGAATCATTTGTTGTAAAAGGTTTAGTCGTTGGTGAAACGTACTGCCTTATTGAAGAAACTGCGCCAGATGGATATTTACTGTCTGATCCAGTAAGTTTTATTGTAGAAGAGAGTAAAGAAGTCCAGATTGTAGAGATGATTAATGAATTAGTTCCGACTATTAAAACGCATGCCACCTTTGATTCTTCGATTAAGGAATCACTACCATTAGAAAATGTTGTCATTCATGATTTAGTAGAACTTGATAATTTATGGCAAAGTCAAATGTATACGGTTGTTGGTAAGCTTGTAGATAGACATACTCAAGAAATAATAAGTGTTCGAGAGCTCGAGTTTGAAGCAAAAAATGAAAAAATGATGGTCGACATGAAATTTGAAATCGATGCATCTATTTATGAGTCTAGAACTCTGGTTGTCACACAAGAATTGTATAAAAATAATAAATTAGTAGCGACACATACTGATTTAATGGATGAGAATCAAACGATTCGTTTTCCTAAAATTTCAACAACAGCAACTTCTAATAACTTAAAAGAAGATTTACCTTTAGAAAAACTTATGATTACTGATCGAGTTGAATATTCTGCTTTAACACCAAATCAAGAGTTTATGTTGAAAGGTCAACTAGTGCTTAAGGAAGATTTGTCTGTAATCGCTGAGAGTGAAGTTTTCTTTACCCCTAGCGCTGAATCGGGTGTAGTTGAGCTTAGCTTTGAGTTTGATGGATCACACCTAGGTGGTAAAGAAGTCGTTGTGTTTGAAACGTTATATAACGAAGGGATATTAATTGCGCAGCATATGGATAGTGAAGACAAGAATCAAACAGTTAAAATATTAAACCCTACAATTAAAACATCAGCACAGTCTCTGCCTAGAGAGAGTAAAAATCCATCACTTATAAGTATCGTTGATACTGTTGAGTTTAAAGATTTACTCGTAGGCAAGGAATATACGATAAAGGGAATGTTGATGGATAAGAACACTAACAAACCATTTATGGTGGATGGTAAACAGATTACATCGACCAAAACATTTATGGCTGATACCTCTGGTGGAAACGTTGAATTAGTCTTTACTTTTGATCAAGCAGCTTTGAAGAAAACAACCCTTGTTGTGTTTGAAGAGTTGTATTTTGAGCAGAGCTTAATTGCGAGTCATAAGGATATTAATGATATGAATCAGAGTATTCAGTTTCATGAAGTTAAAATCGTTAAGGTTGATGATGCTGATGATTCAAAACGTTTAGCGAATGCTGAATTTATTTTAGTTCAGGATGGTTTGGAATTACAAAGACTTGTCACAAACAAAGATGGGACGCTTAGTTTCTTTGTTGCTTCTGGTTCGTATCAATTAAGTGAGACCCAAGCACCAAGGGGTTATCAATTAAATAAGAATAGTTTTGAGTTAGAAGATTTAAAGTCCTCTGTAACCTTAACTATTCCTAATAAGGTTGTAGTGCCACTTCCAGAGACTGGGACTGATTCAACACCATTCTGGTATTTTATGTTGAGTATTGGTCTCATTAGTTTGGGAGTTAGTATGATGCGTAAAAAAAGAAGAGAGGATTAATCCTCTCTAATTATAGAAGTTCTTCAAGTTGTTTAAGTCTTTCTTCAAAGACTTTAAGTGCATCTTTAGTCACTTGGTTAGTACTCATATCAACGCCAGCTTCTTTTAGAACATTCATTGGATAGTCACTTTCTCCAGCTTTTAAGAAGTTAAGGTATTTTTCTACGGCTCCTTCTTTCTTATCTAAAATGTATTTAGAGAAGGCAGTAGCAGCAGAGAATCCTGTCGCATATTGATACACATAATAATTGTAGTAGAAGTGAGGGATGCGGGCCCATTCTAATTTAATCTCATCATCGTAGGTCATTGAGTCACCATAATACTTTTTATTAAGATCGAAGTATTGTTCATTGAGATAGTCAGAGGTTAGGGCGATACCATTTTGATCTGCTTGATGAATTAGATGTTCAAACTCAGCAAATTGTGTTTGGCGATAAACGGTGCCTTTCACTCCGTCTAAGAAGTAATTGATGATGTATGCTTGAATCTTCGAATCATCATACTTCTTTAATAAATAATCTGTCAGTAGGTGTTCATTTGTTGTTGAGGCAACTTCAGCTAGGAAAATTGAATAATCACCATAGATATATGGTTGATGTTTACGAGTTAAGTATGAATGGACAGAGTGCCCTAATTCATGGACGAGTGTATAAACATCATTTAGATTGCCTTGCCAGTTTAAGAGGATAAATGGAATAGTTCCATAGGTTCCTGATGAGTAAGCTCCTGAACGTTTACCTTGATTTTCATGGATATCAATCCAACGATCATTAAAGGCGTGGTTTAAGATTTCTACATATTCTTCACCTAATACTGAGAGAGCCTCGAGTGTTACTTGTTTAGCTTCTTCCCAAGTGAATTTTAATTCGACATCTTCAATCATTGAAACATAGACATCGTACATTCTTAAGTCGTCTAATTTAAGTGCTTTCTTACGAACATCTACATATTTGTGAAGTAAGTGTAAGTTTTCATTGACTGCTTCAACTAAGGCGTCATAGACTGATTCGTCAATTGTATTAGCGAATAGTGCACGGTGACGAGCAGAGCTGAAGTTTCTAATTTCAGAGAGGTTGTTGTGTGATTTAACACTCGTACTTAAAGTACTCGCGAATGTATTTTGTAGATCACCATATGTATTGTACATTGCTTTGAAGGCGTCGTGGCGGACTTGGCGGTTTTTACTTTCCATAAAGGTTGAGTAGCGACCGTGTGATAGATTTACTTCTTCGCCATCTTCATTTTTAATGGTTGGGAATTTTAAATCAGCATTGTTTAAGATAGAGAAAGTACGACTTGCGGCTCCCATCACTGGTGATGTTTTAGCCAAGAGCGTTTCCTCTTTAGTACTTAGGACATGTGGTCTGTTTCTGAAAATTAATTCAAACTCAAACGCATATTCTTTTAAGTCTTCATGTTTTAAGAAGTCATGAATCACTGCTTCATCTGCTGCCATAAGTTCTGGTTGGAAATATGACATAGCAGCTGAGACTCTTGAGCCTAAATCGCTGACGAGTGATTGTAACCCTTGGAAATGCGAGTCTGCGGTATCGACATCTGATTGAAGATGCGCATACACAGCACAGTGAGAATACTTGAGTAGAACTTCGTTTCGGGTTGTGAGTGCTTCGTGTAATGTTTGAGCACTTTCTACTAAACGACCTTGATATGAGGCGAGTTTATCAATTTGAGACTCAACTTCATTAAATGTTTTGTGATAATCTTCTTCTGTTTTAAAAATGGTTGAAGTGTCCCATGTGTCTTGGACTGGTACTTCATTTCTTTTTGGCAATTGTTTTTGTGACATAATTCCTCCTAATTTATTGTTTTATTATAGCACTTGTTGTTTAGAAGCACTCGTGACTTGCCATGATTTGTAGAATTTCAAGGGATAATCGAGTTGAGAATGAGTCAAATTCAAAATAACCTGAGTAATTACTAAAAAGAGTAACGACGAGGGTTAAATTGTTCATTGGACCCGCTTCAAATTGAATGGATTCGAGTTTATCATGGTTTACTTCATTACTATTTTCAATATAGTTTCTAATGCTGGTTTCTAAACTTCTTAAGTCTAATTGATTATTGAATTTAAAGTTAAATCGATTAATGTATTGACGTCCCGGTGCTTCACTTAGATGACGATAGTTTATTACTGGATATTGAATAAGTGAATAGGTTGAGACAGTTATATGTGTTTGATTTGAGGCGATTAATTTAAGAGTTGTTAGCCCAATACTATCGATGGTACCAGAAATATTAAGTTCTGGGACTGAAATGAAATCTCCTATTTGAATTGTTTCGGTTGACGTTAGTTGGATACCAGCAAAGAAGCCTAGAAGAATATCCTTGAAAATAAATGAGATAAAAGCAGCAAAGGTTGATACAGAGCCCATAACGATTAATGGGTCTTTATCTAGGACGACGGCTAATATTCCAAAGAAGACGATGATTAGTAAAACTATTTTGACTGCTTGGACAAGTGGTCGTAATGGTCGTTTTAGTGCATACTTTGATTGATTGTAGGATGCTTCTAAAAGATCTAAGAAAATACTGATGACTCGATAGAGCATGATTAGAATTAGGATGGTGACCCCTTTATCTAACCAATAGTAGTCGATTAAGAGCTGTATATTGGTGCTTAGAAATGCTCTAAAGAGTAATAATCCTAATAGAACAAAAATATTCATTAATAGATTTGATTTAAATGGTTCTAAGACACTAGCGAAATTCTCTCTTAAGTTTAAATTTAAATGTTTATTTGCTAGGTAATAAATGAGTGCGAGTAATCCGATAAATAAAATTACTGTGAATAAATCTTGGTTATATGGCATAGTAATTCTCCCTTTCTATAAGATTATACCACGCTTGAAAAAAAGGGTGGAGTGCTTATAATTAGAAGAGTAGAAAGAGGATTAAAATGGAAAAATTAAAAGAGCGTTTTATTCGATACGCAAAAATTAATACAAGATCTGATGAGAGCAGTACGACAATTCCGACAACTCAGGCTCAAGTTGAGTTTGCTGAGATGTTGACTAAGGAATTAAAAGAAATTGGTTTGAGTGAGGTTGTTCATAATCGAGACAATGGATTTGTTACTGCGACATTGCCTAGTAATGTCGAGCATGCTGTCAACACAATTGGGTTTATTGCTCATTTTGATACGGCTGATTTTAATTCAGAGAATATTCAGCCTCAAGTAATTGAAAAGTATGATGGCAATGATATTTATTTAAATAAAGAAAATGATATTGTGATGAAGGTGTCTGATTTTCCTAACTTAAAAAATTATGTGGGTCATACATTAATTACGACAGATGGGACAACTTTGTTAGGTGCTGATGATAAGGCCGGGCTTAGTGAAATCATCGAAGCTATGATTTACTTTTTAGAAAATCCTGATGTGAAGCATGGTGAAGTGCGTGTCGCATTTGGACCTGATGAAGAAATAGGTCGTGGAGCTGATAATTTTGATGCACCAGGCTTTAGAGCAAAATTTGCGTACACAATGGATGGTGGGCCTTTGGGTGAATTAGAGTATGAGAGCTTTAATGCGGCTCAGGCTAAGATTACATTTCAAGGGGTTTCGGTTCATCCAGGGACTGCTAAAAACAAGATGATTAATGCGTCTTTACTAGCGATGGAGTATCATGGTCAACTTCCTGCTGATGAAGTGCCTGAGAAGACTGAAGGCTATGAGGGATTCTATTTATTAAATCATATGACCTCGACAATTGATTCTGCTGAGATGACATATATTATTAGAGATCATGATCGAGAGAAATTTAATGCGCGTAAAGAAAAGGTCCTTCAGATAGCGAAGGACATGAATGAAAAATATGGTGTTGAGCGTGTTGTCGTTGATATGTTTGACTCATATTATAATATGGGCGAAATTATTTCTAAGGATATGACGTCTGTTGAATTAGCAAAAGAGGCGATGAACAATTTGGGGATTACGCCTGATATTCATCCAATTCGTGGAGGAACCGATGGATCCAAGATTTCATTTATGGGGATTCCTACACCAAATATCTTTACGGGTGGTGAAAACTATCATGGTCGCTATGAATTTGCGAGCTTAGATAATATGGTTAAGGCGAAACAAGTTATTATTGAAATAATAAAACTTAATGCTAGATAAAATAAAATGGTTGGTACAAAGTACCAGCCATTTTTTAGTCTGAGTAATTATCGAAGTACCCCTGAATATAGACGACTG
>DUUI01000080.1 GCA_012841625.1 Erysipelothrix sp.
CAGTAAAGTATTAGAAGGTCCAGCAATTAAACAAGTTGATGACAAACAAAAACTAATCAAACAAATTGGGCAAGCACTCTACATGGCCAAGATAATGTCCTATGCTCAAGGCTTTGACTTAATGGCCAAATCCGCTAAGACTCATGGATGGGAGTTAGACTTTGAAAAGATTGCCAAAGGGTGGCGGGGTGGATGTATTATTCGAGCTCACTTCCTTGATGAAATAGCTCAAGTATATGCAGACAATCCAAATCTTGAAAACTTAATGTTGAGTGATTATTTCAAAGACATTATTCACAGATATCAAGAAAGTGCGAGAGAGATTGTTGTGCTAGCTATTCAAAATGGCATCTCAGTCATTGGTTTGAGTTCTGCACTTTCATATTATGATGCATATCGAAATGCATTTAATCCTGCCAATTTAATTCAAGCACAAAGAGATTATTTTGGAGCCCACACCTATGAAAGAACTGATCGTGAGGGGGTGTATCATCATGAGTGGTTCGAATAAAACTTTATTTGTTATATTTGGTGGTACTGGAGACTTAACGTATAAAAAACTGGTCCCAGCTTTTTATGATTTATATGTCCTTAATCAAGTTGAACCTAAAGATTTAGAAGTTGTTATCATTGGCAGACGTGATTATACCAATGAAACCTATAGAGAAACATATGAAGAAACATTATTTAAACATGTGCGCTTTAAGAATCGAGACGAAGCCCATATTCAAGGGTTTAGGGAATTAATTTCATACTACAAAATGGATTTTCATGAACCAGATCATTATTTCGGTTTAAGAGATTATTTACTTGAAAGAGGAAATCGTGCTTTATTCTATTTAGCAGTGGCACCTCATAGTTTTGAAGAGATTACTGAATCCTTAAAAACAAGTGGGATTACCGCAGCGATGACAGATAAACAATTACTCATTGAAAAACCATTTGGTGATGATTTAGAAAGTGCAATTGAAGTTGATAAAGCGATTAAGAAATGTTTTAAAGAAAGCGAAATCTATCGAATCGACCATTACCTAGCAAAAGAAATGATGCTCAATATCTTAACGATTCGATTCGGTAATATGACATTTGAGAGATTATGGGATAAAGATTCAATCGAATCAATTCAAGTAAGTGCCCTGGAAGAGGGCGGGGTCAATGATCGGGGTAATTATTATGACATCACTGGCGCATTAGAAGACATGTTCCAAAGTCATTTGCTTCAAATGTTGTCATATGTTTTAATGGATCGTCCAAAATCGATGCAACCTAAGCATTTACATAGAGCCCAAGAGCGTGCTTTGAGAAGACTTAAACCACCAAAACTTGAAAACTTTAACTCTGAGTTTGTTTTAGGACAGTATGTTTCAAATGGTGAAGTGAATAGTTATGTTGATGAAACACATGTTAAAGCTGATTCAAAGACTGAAACATTCTTTGCTATGAAGCTAACAAGTTCTGATAAACGATTTAAAGATGTTCCTATTTATGTAAGATCAGGAAAGCGTATGAAGGAACAATCAACGTATATTGCGATTACCTTCAAACCTGTGATTGGTATAAATGGTAAGGAACATGATCGAAATGTTCTCATTATTCGGATTGGTCCAGATGAAGGAATTTACTTTAAAGTGAATATTAAGCGTCCTGGTAACTTTGATGAAACTCAGACTGTGTCAATGGATTTCTGTCAATCATGTATCTATGAGAACAGATTAAACACACCACAAGCTTATGAAAGATTAATCAGTCATGCCCTTAAGAAAGACCGGACACTGTTTGCGAGTTGGCCAATTGTGACTAAGTCTTGGGAACTGACTGAACAACTTCAATCGCTGGTTAAAGAATCTAATAATCAGATAATTCCATATACAGCCTTTGAAAATGGTCCCAAAGAGTCAAAGAGCTTAATCAAAACAAATGGTCATGAATGGGTCAATGATGAAGTATTAGGTCAAACCTTTAATGGTCAATAACAAAACATTTATATTGGAAGGGTGAATAGACCCTTCCTTTTTTATGAATCTGTTGGATATATCGATTAAAATTTTTATTGGATAGGATAATAGACACTTATAAAAGCATCGTTTTAGAATCAATTAAAGTGACATGGTATAATTAAAGAGACTTACCAAAAGAAAAGGAGAGAAAACATGCCAGATTTAATGAGTATTCTAACTTGGATAATTCTAGGGGCTGTAGCTGGTTGGTTAGCGAATATAGTAGTTAACAAAGGCTCAGGATCACTAGTGACCAACATTGTTGTGGGTATCATAGGTGCATTCTTAGGTGGATGGCTGTTCTCACAATTTGGAAGTGGTGCAGAAGTAACAGGATTCAACATGATGTCTGTACTAGTTGCGTTTGTTGGAGCCGTTGTGCTTCTTGTAATTCTTAGACTTCTGAGTAGATAAGAAAGAGACTATTAATAGTTGAAAGACATCCTTCGGGGTGTTTTTTTAGTATTTTAGCACTCTTTAGTTGACAGTGCTAAAATATATGTTATACTGTTATTAGCAATCGAGTTACAAGAGTGCTAAGGAGGAATATAAAGTATGAGAAGAACAGAAAGTTTATTTGATAGCTTTTTCAGAGATCTAGAAACAAACAATTATCAATTAGGAAAAGGAATTGATATTTATAAAGAAGATAATCAGTATGTTGTACTAATTGATATGCCAGGCTTCAATAGAGATGACATCAAAGTCGATTTCAAAGAAGATGTTCTAATGATTACAGCAGAAAAAGCTGAAGAAGAAACAAATGGTAAAGAATACTACTTTAAGAATCGTAGTCGTAAATCAGTCAATCGTAAGATTCGCTTCAATGATGTCTCACAAGACCAAATTGAAGGATCATATGACAATGGAGTACTGAAATTAGTATTACCAATTGAAATACCGGTTGAAGCTCAACCACGACAAATTGAAATTAAGTAAAGGAGAGAATAAATTATGAGACATTATGTCAGAAGACCAGAATCAATTATCGATAAATATTTATCTGATTTCACAAAACCTACTAATGTAGGAAATCATATGGATGTATATCGTCAAGACAATCAATATTTTGTCGAAATAGATATGCCAGGTTTTAATAAGGAAGACATTAAGATTGATTTCAAAGAAGATATTTTAACAATCAGTGCACAACATGAGGAAGAAACTGAAGAAACTAAGAAAGAAATGATTTATCAATCACGCAGAAAGCATTCTGTTGAGCGAAAGATTCGTTTCTCAGAAGTTGATATTGATCAAATTAATGCAGAGTATACCAATGGAACACTTAAAGTTGTCCTACCATGCATCGTTCATCCTGAACCTGAAACTAAATCAATCGAATTGAAATAATACAAGACCCTTCGGGGTCTTTTTTTGTTAACTGATTGATAACCATTGGCCTTCCTTCTTGTGATATAATGCTAAGATAAGAGAAAAGAGAGACAAAATGAAACTAACAAAACAAGAAAGGTCATGGATTTTATACGACGTCGCTAATTCAGCCTTTGTTCTGATTTTATCAGCAACGATACCTGTGTACTTTAGAGCCATAGCAGAAGCTGATGGAGTCACTTCAACACAAGCAAGTTCATTGTTTGCGACAACAACATCCATTGCGGTACTGATAGTAGCTGTGTTGGCACCAATCTTAGGGGCAATTGCTGACTCAAAAGGAATGAAGAAAAAACTATTCAGTTTCGCACTAGCTTTTGGGATATTAGGTGGGCTATCACTAGCAGTGGTGAATGAATGGCAGGCCTTTTTATTTCTATTAATCCTAGCAAGAGTTGGTTATTCGTTATGTAATGTGTTTTATGATTCAATGTTAACCGATGTCACTACTGATGAAAGAATGGACCATGTTTCAGGAGCTGGTTTTGCTTGGGGATATGTCTTAAGTACGATTCCATTTATTATCGGGATAGCCTTAATTATGCTTGAACCATTTGGACTGGATACAGCATCAGCAACTAAGCTTTCATTCTTAATCACTGTTTTATGGTGGGGTATCTTCAGTATTCCACTCCTAAAAGATGTTAATCAGAAATACTATGTCGAAGATTCAGTTAAAGATATTGTTTCGAATCTATTTTCTGGATTAAAAAATACTCTAAGTAAGATTAATAAGAATAAACAAATGAAATATTTTATGATTGCTTATTTTTGTTATATCGATGGTGTTTATACCATTATTTCTCAATCAACTAACTTTGGAGGCGAAGTCGGAATTGGTACCAATGAAATGATTATCGCCTTATTAATGACGCAATTTGTGGCCTTCCCATTCGCTATATTATCAGGGAAACTTGCTAAACGATTTGGTCAGATAAAATTATTAACTCATTACATTGCTTTATATATCGTGATTGCATGTATCGGATTTGTGATGTCAGAGGCATGGCATTTCTGGTTACTAGCATTCCTAGTAGGATTAGCACAGGGTGGGATTCAATCAATCTCAAGATCTTACTTTGGTAAATTAGTACCAAAACAAGAATCAAATGAATACTTCGGATTTTTTGATATCTTCGGTAAGTTTGCTGATTTCTTAGGGCCACTTCTAATGGCATTCTCAGCCAGTTTCTTAGGCACCTCAAGATATGGTATTCTAGCCTTAATCATATTATTTGTTCTAGGGATTTACTTCTTAAACAAAACTCAACATGAAGAGAATCTTATAAAAAATGCATCCCTGTGATGCATTTTCTTTTAGATTTATAGGGTTAAGAAAAAAGCGCATTTTATAGCGCTTTATCATCAACATTTTCTAACCACTGATCAATATCAGTAATTACAGATTTTAAACAACCATCCTCAAATGGTGAAATGAGATTAGCCTCCTGTACAATTTGAGTAAACGTTCTTGTTCCGCCAATTGTACAAATGTGTAAGTAATCTTCCCATGTCTTAGGATCATTTAAAATATGTTGTCTCTTAAAGAATTGGAACGCACAGACTTGAGCCAGTGTGTAATCAATGTAATAGAAAGGACTCGCAAAGATATGTCCTTGACGATACCACCAAACACCTTGATTTAAAAACTCATTCTCAGAAAAGTCTAAATGAGGGCGATACTGTTGATCCAGTTTTTTCCACACAGCTTTTCGCTCAGCAGGAGTCATATCAGGATTATTGTAGACTTCATGTTGATAGTGATCGACCAGCACTCCATAAGGTAAGAATTGAAGAGAATCTGCTAAATGTGTAAAACGGTATCGATCCGCTTTATCACCAAAGAACTTCTCCATATAAGGCCAAGTCAGAAACTCCATACTCATTGAATGGATTTCACATGACTCATGAGTCGGCATAATTAAATCAGATAATGGCGCATTTCGAGATTGATATCCTTGAAAAGCATGTCCTGCTTCATGAGTTAAGACATCAACATCACCGGATGTTCCGTTAAAGTTTGAGAAGATAAAAGGCACACCATAATTTGGTAAGAATGTCATATAGCCACCCGCACGTTTGCCAGGCTTAGCCAAGACATCTAATAAACCATTATTGATCATTAAGTCTATCCACTCACCTGTTTCAGGACTAAGTTCATGATACATTTCTTGACCAGCATCTAAAATCTCCTGAGCATTTCCAGTAGGTACCGCATTTCCATCTAAGAAATTCAGGGATGTGTCATAATAAGCCAGTTGATCTAAACCTAAACGTTCTGCTTGTCGCTTATACAGTTTTTGAGCTACAGGTACGACTTCATCTAAAATTTGTTGTCTGTAATTAGCTACCATGTCTTGATTGTAGTCTAAACGATTCATTCTTAAATAACCCATTTCAGTATAAGTTTCGAAGCCTAGTTTTTTAGCCATTTTAGTTCTGACTTTAACCATTTGATCGTATAAATTATCTAAAGTTTCTTCATTTTCCTTAAAGAAATTCCAGCTTGCTTCAGTCGCTGCTTTACGGATATCACGATCAGGGCTTTGGGTATACGGTGTTAATTGAGCAAGGGTTAATGTTTTGTTATCAAACTCAATCTCAGCACCTGCGATTAACTTATCATATTCAGTTGATAGTTTGTTTTCTAGCTGAAGCTCTTCCATAATCGATTCATCAAAGACTTTCTCAGTGTTTTCCAACATTTGGAAATATGGCTTTGGATAATGCGTCATAAGCTCTTGTTTATAGGGTGAGCTCAAAACTAAAGTAGCAACTTGAGCTATTACATTTTGAACCGCTGGAATGTTTTCATCCCAATATGTAATTTCTTGGGCATAGAATTCATCTTTGGTGTCAATTGAATGACGAATGCTGGCTAGTGTGAATTGTGTTTGAAAATCAACCTTTAAAGTTTCAAACTTTTTAAACGCATCATGAAATTCATCAAAAGTTGATGCATTTGAAAGAGTGCTTAAAACTTCATTAGATACTTGAAGTAATTCTTCTAAATTCGGTCTTGTGTACGGATAATCATTAAATTTCATATTTTCACCTCAATAATTATTATACTTTAATTTCTTATAAAGTTCTTAATAATTTGTTGAAATTGATTGAAATCCCAGTGTTTAAAATGTATTTCTAATGTAAACAAATGTAAATAATTGAATTATTATGAAAACGGTTTAATAATCCTTGTATTTTATGTAGAAATGGTTAAAATATAATTAAGAGGTGATGAACATGCACAGTATTGTCTTAATCAGTCACGATAGCGTTACTCGTGTTCTTCATGTCGTAAATAAAGTTAATAATAAGATTTTTTGATGGGTACATATTGCCTGTCATTTTTTTATCTTGTTTGACAGATAGGAGGACAATATATGGATCAAACAAATCATGAACTTTGGGTAGCCAGTGCCCAAGGCCAGCTTGACGTCATGAAAAAGAACGTTGAGAAGGGTGGAGATGTAAACTACAAAAGCGGCGACGGCCGAACTTCCTTAATGCGTTCAGCAAAAAGAGGATTTATGGATATTGTAGATTACTTATTAGAAAACGGAGCCGATGTTAATACGCTTGATAATAATCAAAAGAGCGCATTGATGGGAGCTGCTAAGAAAGGTGAATTAGAAATAGTTCAAAAGCTTGTTGAAAAGGGAGCGGATATTAATCATGCAGATTATCGCGGCCGTACATCGCTAATGAGAGCGACTTTCTTAGGTCAGTTAAATGTTGTAGATTACTTAATTGAACATGGCGCAGATGTCAATGCTCAAGATGAAATGGGGCGTACTGCATTAATGGAAGCATGTGTTGCTTTCCAATTTGAAGTAGTTAAAACATTAATTGCTAACAATGCGGATGTAAATGCTCAAGACAAGAATGGCTGTACAGCATTAATGAGAGCTAGCTATTCAGGATATGTAGGATTAGTTAACTATTTACTAGAAAATGGTGCCGACAAAGAAATACTAGACAACAATGGTCAAAAAGCTGTCCATTATGTACGTTCACATAATCTCGATGAGCTTAAACCAATATTAAAGTAGGAGTTTATAAATGCGAGATTATTTAGCAAATGAAGTACGCAACATTGTTTTATTAGGTCATGCTGGATCTGGTAAATCAAGTTTGGTTGAATCAATTTTATATTTCAACAAAGTCACTGATCGTATGGACCGCACATCAGCCATGGACTTTGATAGTGAGGAACAAAAACGCGGTCAATCAGTTTATACTGCTCTAGCACCAATTGAGTGGAAAAACTGTAAGATTAACTTTATCGACACTCCAGGATATTTTGATTTCTACGGAGAAACAGCTGCTGGTGTTAAGGTTGCTGATAATGCATTAATTGTTGTTTCAGCAAAGGATGGAATTGAAACTGGAACAGAAAAGGCATACGAAACAGCGATGGAAAATAATTTACCAACCATTTTCTTTGTTAACAAGATGGATGATGAACATGCTGATTTCCATGCCGTCTATGATTCATTACGAAAAGAATTTGGCGAAAAAGTAATTGCCTTTGAAATCCCAATCTTTGAGGGAGAAAAGGCAGTCGGATCTGTTAATATCCTTCGTAAAAAAGCTTGGTTCTACAATGATCGCACAAACGCCAAAGATGTTCCTGAAAACTTAGTTGGTACAGTTGATGCTTACTATGAACAAATTTGTGAAGCACTAGCCATGACTGATGATGAGTTAATGGAATCTTATTTTGAAGATGGTGAGTTTAATCAAGATGAAATCATTAAAGGATTAAATTTAGCAGTCCGTAGTGGTGAAGTGGTTCCTGTGTACTGTGGTTCTTCATTACAACAAACTGGAATTGAAAGATTATTAGATTTAATTACTGAATTCTTCCCAAGCTATGCTGAAAAGGGAACAGTTACTGCTTATAATGGCAAAGGTGAAACGGTTGAGCTTAAGACAGATGAATCAGAAACAATGTCTGCGTTTGTCTTCAAAACAATTGTTGACCCATTTGTTGGTCGTATTTCATATCTAAAAGTTATGACGGGTGTGTTATCAACCGATGCACAAGTCGTCAATGTTAATAAAGAAGCAAATGAAAAAATTGCCCAGATTTACTCAATTCGAGGTAAACACCAAATTGCGGTTGGAAAATTATTTACTGGAGATATCGGTGCAGTGGTTAAATTATCTGCGACTCAAACCAATGATACATTAGCAGTTAAGGAGAGACCGGTTTATTATGCTCCAATCGAATTCCCAGCAGCAATGTTGAGTCTGGCTATTTGGCCAAAGAGTAAGAATGATGAGGATAAATTATCGTCCAGTCTTCAAAGAATCTTAGAAGAAGACCAATCAGCTCGTTTAGAGAACAATTCTGAAACAAATGAACTAGTTCTTTATGGTTTAGGGGACCAACATATTGATGTAATTCTTAAGAAACTTAAAGAAAAATATAAAGTAGAAGTGACAACAACACAACCAACAGTTCCATATCGTGAAACAATTCAATCCAAAGTCACTGCTGAGGGTAAACATAAGAAACAATCAGGTGGAGCTGGTCAATATGGACATGTCTTTGTCGATTTTGAGCCAGTTGATTCAGAAGATATGGTCTTTGAAGAAACAGTCTTTGGTGGTTCTGTTCCGCGCCAATACTTCCCAGCTGTTGAACAAGGCTTAAGAGAATGTATGCTTAAGGGTGTTCTGGCAGGATATAAAGTAGTGGGTGTCAAAGCAACACTGACTGATGGGTCATATCATGATGTTGACTCCAAGGAAATTGCGTTTAAGTCAGCAGCTCGTTTGGCGTATAACCAAGGCATGCCTAAAGCTAAGCCAGTTATTCTTGAGCCGATTGTGAAAGCAGATGTCATTGTTCCAGAAGATTTTGTTGGAACAGTCATTGGTGATTTCAATAAACGTCGCGGTATGATTTTAGGAATGGATATGCTTCCTAATGATAAACAACGTGTAAGTGCTGAAGTTCCTCTTTCGGAAATGATGAACTACGCCACTCAACTTCGCTCATTTACTCAAGGTAAAGGAAACTATACGCAAGAGTTTGTGAGATATCAAAGAGCCCCACAAGAAATTATGGATAAAGTAATTCTTGATGCTCAAAGAAGAAAAGAAGCAGAACAATAAAAATATAAGACCCTCACTTCACAGTGTTTGAAGCAAGGGTCTTTTTTTATATAACAATGACATTAATATTTCTGGATTCGCTAAGTTGCTCTAATATTTCTTTGTTGTTGTCTTTATCTGTTATCAGGATATCAATATCATGAATTGACCCTGAGATAAAGGATGCATCATTTCCTAACTTTGTATGATCAGCAACAACAATCCGAGGTCCTTTACAGTTTTGAAGCATAATTTGATTAATCATGACTTCTGAATGAATAGAGGTCGTCATTCCTTGTTCCAACGTAAATCCGCTACAGCCCAAGACAGCCTTTGATACGGTGACCATATTTAAGGCTTGAATGGCGAAGTCACCCACCATTGATTCCTTAGGATTACGAAGTTCTCCACCCGATAAAATGATACTAACATTTGGGCTTGTTTTAATAAAAACAGCTCGGGCATTGTTGGTAATGACGGTTACTTCCTTATCTTCTAAATATCGTAAAACCAATAGTGCTGTTGATGAGGTATTGATGAAAATAGTGTCTCCAGAATCAATCATTGATGCAGCCTTTTTCGCAATTTCATGTTTAATTTTATTTATTTTTTGAGAAAGGCTCTGTTCATCATGTTTTGATAACAGTTTTGCTCCACCATAAAATCGTTCAATATATTTCTTCTGTTCAAAGAACATTAAATCTCGACGAATCGTTAAATCGGAGACATTAAGTAATTGAGCTAGATCAGAGACATAGACTTCATCATTATTTAAAAGCTCATTAAATATTTTATCTCGACGCTCAAATATTTCTTTTTGACTACTTTTCACATCAGTTTCCTCTAAATGGAGAGTCAATACTTATTGAATTGATAACTTCATTTGTTTCTGTTATAAGACCTTCATCTTTGATGCGATGAGCCATCTCCCTAATCTCGACATTTAAATGAAGTAATTCACGTGGGTTCATTTTTGAGGTGTCCATTGATTGATACACTTTTAGAGCTTTTCTTGGATCGTTTTGAGCATATCCTAAGTTCATTGCCTCAATTTGGTCCCAGTTATATAATAGGCTCATTTTCTTACTTTGATTTAGATTTGTTTCCTTAAGTTTATACAGTTCTTGAACAGCTTTTTTAGTTTGTGTTCTATTATTGATTAAAGTATAAGCTTTAAAAGTTGAAAACCTTCTCACTAAAATCATATCTAAATTGCTTCTAAAGAATTTATCGTTTTGATCTAGTAAGCGTAATGTTTCCTCGGGTTGGTTTTTATCAAGTGAGAATAAAACATCAAATAAAGCGATTGAATCCTTCATTCCATTAACTTTATCAAGTTTCACTAGTTCATCTCTTAAGGCTTGTGTCTCTTTAATACTATGTGCAGTCACGAGTGACTTTTGTAGGTCGGTGTATTTCTTTTTTAAGTATTCATAAAATAATGTCACACCAATAACTATCACAGCGACAATAAAAATGAAGATTTTCATGGCTAATGACTCTTGGTGAATGATTGTATTATAAGTAATGAAGACAAATGCTAGAATGATGAACAACATAACAACCCATCTTATTTTTTGGTATCCTTTAATTAATAGTTTCATAATGAACCTCCGAACTTATTATATTGAAAAGAACATAAAATATCAATGGTTCACATAATGTTCATATGAATATCTTTTTTTGAGGCAATTACACAAATTTTAAGTTATTTTCATTTAATCAATCATTAAAGGTATCAATCGTTCACATAATTGATTAAAAATGAACGAAAAAATAGATATACTAAAGAAAAGATGAAAGGAGAATCTTTAAATGCCAAATGTAAAAGACATTACACGCGAAAGTTGGATTCTAGGAGCTTTTCCAGAATGGGGAACTTGGTTAAACGAAGAGATTGACAATGAAGTCGTAGAGCCTGGTACATTCGCCATGTGGTGGCTAGGAGTTGTGGGTGTTTGGTTCAAAACTGAAAACAACACAAACATTGCTGTCGACCTATGGTTTGGAAATGGTAAAAGAACTCAAAAAGTAGCTGAAATGCAGCCGTATCACCAAATGAGAAATATGATGGGTGTTAAGAACTTGCAGCCAAATCTAAGAGCTGCACCGATTGTATATGATCCATTTGCTGTGACTCAAGTTGATGCTGTGTTATCAACTCATTACCACAATGACCATATTGATCCATTCTTCGCAGCCGCGGTGCTTCAAAACTGTGCTGACGACGTTCCATTTATTGGACCTGCAGAATGTGTTAAGAAATGGGTTGGGTGGGGTGTTCCTGAGGAGCGCTGTCGCGTCGTTGTGCCTGGTGATGTTATAACAATTAAGGACACTGAAATTCATGTTCTAGATTCTTATGACCGTACTTGCCTAGTTACAACTGAAGTTGGAGAAGATATTGATGGTGTTTGCCCAACTAATATGGATGAAAAAGCCGTTAACTATCTATTCAAGATGCCTGCTGGACAAGTTTACCATGCTTCTGATTCACATTTCAGTATCAATTATGCCGATATTGGAAAGAGGTATCCTGACATTGACATAGCCTTTGGTTGCTATGGAGAAAACCCAATTGGATGTCAAGACAAAATGACTTCGGTTGATATTCTTAGAATGGCTGAATCACTTAGATGTAAGGTAGTTATTCCATTACATCATGATGTTTGGACAAACTTCAAGGCGGATCCAAAAGAAATCAGTTATCTATATGATTACAAAAAATATGCGCTAGACTATAAATTCACTCCATATATTTGGGATGTTGGTGGAAAATATGTATGGCCAAGAGATAAAGATCAACGAGAATTCCATTACAGAAGAGGATTTGAAGATCATTTCGAACACGAAAGAAACGTACCTTTCAAATCAATCTTATAGGAGTCTATTATGTTAAGTGAGTTTATCGATTTAGGATTAGTTAAGTATTCAAAAAGTTTCGACAACTGGGAGGATGCAGTTCGAGCGTCATGTGAAACACTGATTGCGACGGACCGCATAACAAAAGAATATGAGGATGCAATTGTGGAAAACATTCATACCCATGGTCCTTATATCGTCATTGTTGAAGGAATCGCGATGCCACACTCAACCCAAGGGGGCGTTGGTGTGAACGATACAGCGATAGCATTCATGAAGGTTGATGAGCCGGTTTATTTTGATGAAGAAGACAGAACGAGAAATGCTCAGTTATTCTTTACTTTAGCGGCTGTTGATAATGAGAAACATTTAGAAAATATGACCAATTTAATGGATCTATTAATGAATGATGAAGTCGTTGAAGATTTGAAAAATACTTATTCAATCGAAGATTTACAAAAGGTTGCTGAAAAGCACAGTTTATAAAGAAAGAGAGAACAGTTTATGGACGCAGTATTAAATATTTTAGCTAGCATATGGCAATTCTTTATGGACAATATTCTTACCCAACCAAACTTCTTTATTGGGTTTATTGTTCTATTAGGATACATGTTGCTAAGACGACCAATTTATGAATCAATTGCTGGATTCTTAAAAGCAACTGTAGGATATATGATTCTACAAGTTGGTTCTGGCGGATTGGTTGGTAATTTCCGACCTATTTTAGTTGGTTTAAGAGACCGCTTTAATTTAAGCGCAATGGTAATTGACCCATATTTCGGTCAAAACGCAGTGGATACTGGCTTAATGGAGACCTTCGGTAGAACCTTTACTGATGTTATGCTTCTTCTATTAATTGCCTTTATTGTTAACTTACTTCTTGTTCGTTTCCAAAAATACACTAAATTAAGAGCTGTATTCACAACAGGTAACGTTCAAATTCAACAAGCAGCAACTGCTTTCTGGTTAATCCTTTGGGCAATCCCAAGTTTATCAGGAACACCTATGCTACTTGTTATGTCACTATTATTAGGGTTATATTGGGCAGTCGGATCGAACCTAACTGTTGATATTACTCAAGAATTAACTGGAGGAGCAGGCTTTGCGATTGCTCACCAACAAATGTTTGGTACTTATATTTTTGCTAAATTAGCAGAGAAAACTAAAACTGAAGAGTCTAAACGTTTAGAGGATCTGGAGTTACCTGGTTGGTTATCAATTTTCCAAGAAAATATGGTATCAACATCAATCTTAATGTTATTCTTCTTTGGAATTATCATTTTAGTTTTAGGTAAACCATATTTAGTTGAAGCTGGATTCTTGGCTGAAAACAAGAACTTCTTCTTCTATATTCTGACCACTGCATTAAACTTCGCAGTTTATCTAGCAATCTTACAACTTGGTGTTAGAACCTTCGTTGGTGAACTAACACAATCATTCCAAGGTATTTCAAATACATTCTTACCAGGAGCTGTTCCAGGAATCGACGTTGCTGCAACATTCGGATTTGGTTCACCTAATGCTGTCACAATTGGTTTCTTATTTGGTGCTCTTGGACAATTCTTAGCAATCGGGTTATTAATTCTCCTCAAATCACCAACGATTGTTATTGCCGGATTTATTCCAGTCTTCTTTGACAATGCTGTTATCGGGGTCTTTGCAAACAACCGAGGCGGTATGAAGGCAGCAATGATTTTCCCATTCATTTCTGGATTACTTCAAGTATTCGGTTCTGCATTCATTGCGACTTCAGTAGGACTTGCTCAATACGGCGGATATTTAGGTATGTTTGACTGGGCTACAATTTGGCCAATCTTTACATACATCCTTAAATTCTTAGGTTATGCTGGTATTGTTATAGTAGCCGCAATTCTTGTTGCTATTCCTCAATTACAGTACCGTTCTAACCCAGAAGGCTATTTCTTGATTACTGAAGATTACATGAAGTATGAAGAAATGATGAACCAAAGAAAAAGTAGCTAAGACATAAAGGAGGTTTTACATTAAATGAGAGTTTTAGTAGCATGTGCTAACGGATCAGGTACAAGTCTAATGATGAGTATGACCGTTAAGAAAGCACTTATAAAATTAGGAGTTACACCAACTAATGTACATCACTGTGCAATTGCTGAAGGTAAATCTTCAGCCACGATGTATGATGTGGTCTTCACATCTAGTGCATTTGTTGATCAATTTAAGAATGCATCAGATCGCGGTATTCCTGTAATTGGTATGATGAATGTTATGAGTGAACCAGAAGCACTTGAGAAAATCAAAGAATCTGGACTTCTAGAAAAGTATTCTAAGTAATTACAATAGAGGCCAATCTTGGCCTCTTTTCTTTAAAGAGAGGAAGCGTATGTATAAAAAATTAAAGAAGCGTGTTTTGGACGCAAATCTTCAGTTGCCTGAATATGGGTTAATTACATTCACATGGGGCAATGTTTCAGAAATCGATCGCACAAAAAATGTTGTCGCAATTAAACCAAGTGGAGTTGAGTATGATGACATGACAGCTGATGATATTGTAATAGTTGACTTAGGTGGAAATGTTGTTGATGGAAAATTAAAACCAAGCAGTGATGTAATGACTCATTTAGAGCTTTATAAGCAATTTCCAAATATCGGTGGTGTGGTTCATACACATTCTCGACATGCCACTAGCTTTGCTCAAGCAGGCAAGGAAATAGTTGCTTTAGGGACGACTCATGCAGATTACTTTTATGGAAACATTCCATGCACCAGAAAAATGAAACCTGAAGAAATTGCAGTTGATTATGAACTGAATACAGGTAAAGTAATTGTTGAGACATTTGTCGAAAATAATATTAATCCTGATGATGTTCCAGGAGTTGTGGTTCATAGCCATGGTCCATTTGCATGGGGAGCTGACTGCATGAATGCTGTTCATAATGCTGTTGTTTTAGAGGAAGTAAGCAGAATGAATTTAAATGTTCAAATTCTAAATCCATCAATAGAAAGAATGCAACAAGAATTATTAGATAAACATTTTTTAAGAAAACATGGTCCTGGCGCATATTATGGTCAAGATAAATGAGGAAAAAATATTTATTAGGTCTGTATGAAAAATCAATGCCATCAACCTTAACTTGGAATGAAAAATTACAAGAAGCTAAGGACGCTGGTTATGACAGCATTGAAATTTCAATTGATGAAACAGATGAAAAACTTGAACGACTCACGAGTCCAAAGTTACAACAAGAAATCAAATCTGCCATTGAGGAAGTCGGCTTACCTGTCTTAACAATGTGCTTAAGTGGTCATCGTCGTTTTCCGATTGGTCATCATGACAAAGAAACCAGAGATCGCGGGATGGAAATTTTTTATCAAGCGGTTGATTTAGCAGACTATCTTGGAATAAGAATTATCCAATTAGCTGGATACGATATTTACTACGGTGAAGGCACAGCGGAAACCAGACGTTTATTTGGTGAAAACCTAAAACTAGGTATTGAATATGCGTCAGTAAAAGGCATTATGTGTGGCTTTGAAACAATGGAAACTGAGTTTATGAATTCTATTGAAAAAGCTATGGCGTATGTCACTGAAGTCAATAGTCCTTATTGCCAAGTCTATCCAGATTTAGGAAATATCACAAATTCAGCATTGGTTGATAATCGAAAAGTAGTTGATGATATTAAACTAGGGCATGGCCATCTTGTTGCAGCGCATTTAAAGGAAACAACACCGGGTGTTTTTAGAGAAGTTGAGTTTGGTGAAGGTCATGTCAACTTCAAAGAAGGTGTAAAAGCTCTTTGGGATGCGGGCGTTAGATTGTATGGTTGTGAATTTTGGTACAGTGAGAAAACAGATTACAAAGAAAGATTAAGACACAATCTACAGTATGTAAAAGCATACTTAGATCCAGTTAGTGAGGGTAAATAAATGAATTTTAAACATAAGAAATTAGATGACATGTATCGTGCTTATGCAGCAACTGTTTTAGAGATTGATGGTGAAAAAGCATGTTTAGTGGCTTCTGAAGAAGTTGGCCATCCATGCTATATGTACACCGGCAGTGAATTTGAAAACAAGGAAGTTGTTTGGCAAGAGGGTGGCGGATGTATGTCAATCATCCAGATTCCTGGCAAGGAAAATGAATTCCTAGCTGTAATGGATTTCTATTTAAAAGTATCTCCCTCAAAATCCAAATTGGTTTGGGGTAAATACTCCAAAGAAACTGGGTGGGTGATAAAGGATGTTGTTTACTTACCATTCTTACATCGTTTTGATATCTATACAGTTGAGGGACAAAATTATGTAGTCGCAGCAACTATTGCTGATGATAAAGATCATAAGGAAGACTGGACAAGACCTGGTTCGATTTATAAAGGTGTACTGCCTGATAATCCAACTGAAGGAATTGACTTTGAACAACTTGGGACTGGGTATTATCGCAATCACGGATATTACAAAGTTGAAAGAGATAACCAAATTCATGGATACTTTACAAGTGATCAAGGCATTATCAGATTAACACCTAAATCAAAAGACAATTGGGAAATTGAACATGTTCTTGATGGTATGATTGGTGAAGTTGCTTTAATGGATGTAGATGGAGATGGTGTTGATGAATTAATGACCATTGAACCATTCCATGGCGATTCCATCAAGATTTACAAACAAACAGATACAGGATATAAAGAAGTCTTCAAATATCCTTATGAAGTTGATTTTGCTCATACCTTAGTTGGAAATACATTGAATGGCAAGCCATGCTTTGTGGGTGGTGTTAGACGAGTCAACAGTGAACTGTTTGTCATAACTTATGAAGATGGTGACTACAAAGTCCAATTAGTTGATGAAGGAGCCGGTCCATCAAACTTAATGGTGGGTCACTCAAATGGTCAAGACTTTATTATCTCAGCAAATCATACACGCAATGAAAGTGCTATTTATTTCTTAGAAAAATAGAAAATCTCGGATTACATGTCCGAGATTTTTCATTATTATTGTATATAAAAAGAAGAATCTACGTTATAGATTCTTCTTTACTTTGGTTAATTAAATAGTATTAGTTACTTAGCTACTTTTTTTAAGCCCTTTTGGTAACGTCTTTCTGCTTCATCCCAGTTAATTACCTTAAACCATTCAGAAACATAGTCTGGACGACGGTTTTGGTAATTTAGGTAATAAGCATGTTCCCAAACATCAATTCCTAGTACTGGGAAATGTCCATCAGATACTGGGTTGTCTTGGTTTGGTGTAGAAACAACTTCAAGTTTGCCTTCTTTATTAACTACCAGCCAGCCCCATCCTGATCCAAAGCGTGTTTTAGCTGCATCAGATAATTTAGTTACAAATTCATCATAAGAACCTAAGTCGCGATCAATGGCTTCTTTTAAGTCGCCATGAAGTTCTGTAGATCCAGCAGGTGCCATTACACTCCAAAAAATCTTGTGATTGAAGTGTCCGCCACCATTATTACGAACAGCAGTTCTAATATCTTCAGGAACACTGTCAAGATCTTTTAGTAAGTCAACAACAGATTTAACTTCCAGATCTGGATGTTTTTCTAAAGCTGCATTTAAGTTAGTGACATAACCGTTGTGGTGTTTTGAATGGTGGATTTCCATTGTTCTTGCATCAATTACTGGTTCTAAAGCATCATAAGCATAAGGTAACTCAGGTAGTTCAAATTTTTTCATATTTAGTATTTCCTCCTATCACTTATGTTAACAAAAAGCGTCTAAAATCAAAAGGAAAGTGATTTAAGCAATCCCGTATATGGCAGTGAATTTTGAGATTAAGTAATCACAATATATATGCGGATCAAACTCTTGATTACAAACTTTTTGAATCATTTCATCTGCTGTAAAAAGACCGCCATACTGATGGATATTCTCCCGTAACCAGCTTCTCACTTCTTCAAAATTCCCTGAAGTTAATTGTTGAGACAAGTCCATCTCATCTTGAATTTGTTGATAGAACATCGCAGCCACAGCACTACCTAAGGCGTATGTTGGGAAGTAACCAAACGATGCTCCAGACCAATGCACGTCCTGAAGAATCCCCTGCGAGTCAGTTGTGGGTTTGATTCCTAAGATACGTTCATATTCATCAGCCCATAATGTATTAAGATTTTCAAACTCACCATCGCTAATCATTCTTTTCTCAAGACGATATCGAATTAAAACATGCAAACTATAGGTTAATTCATCAGCCTCAATTCTTATTAAGCTAATTTTTGGAAAGTTAATACCATAAATAAACTCATCTAAGGTCACAGTGCCAAGCACTTCTGGACAAATCTTTTTAAGTTTTGGATAGATAGGTGTCCAGAAATCTTTCGAACGTCCAATATTGTTCTCAAGAAATCTTGACTGTGATTCATGCATCGTCATATCCATCGCATTCGAAAGAACTCTTCCTTCGTACTTAGGGTTAACTTGGTGGTTATATAATGAATGGCCAATTTCATGAATAATTGAGAAGATATTGCTGGTGAATTGATCTTCATGATAATGGGTTGTTATTCTTGTATCATTAATTGATAAAGTTGAACTAAATGGGTGCTCAGTTTCGGCAATGACACTGAAGTTATCATTAAATCCTAAATAATCAGCAATAAGTTTTGTCATTTCTTTCTGTTTTGAAATAGGAATAGGTTTTGATAAAAATGCTGGTTCTAATAAATTTGAAGCACTCACTTTCTTAATGAATGGAACAAGTCTTTCCTCAATCACATCAAAGAAATAGTCAACTTTTTCTTGAGTTAATCCTTCCTGATAGTCATCTAAGAGATTGTCGTAAAGGTTTTCTGAGAGATTTTCTCTTGTTTTTAGCAAGTCTAAAGATTTATCAATTAACTGTTTTAAATATGGTTCAAAGCTGGCGTAGTCATTGTTTTGTTTCGCCTCTTTCCAGATGTCATTACTTTTAAACGTTAATTGAACAAACTCAGTCATTTGTTTTGGAGTAATATTCTTTGATTTATTGTATTCGTCTAATATAATCTGTGTTTCTCTTTTTAACTCGGGATCTTTAGTGGAATCATGAATCTCTTGAGTTAGTTGAATAAACTCTTTGTCTGTTCTTAGTATAAAAGCTTGTTCACTTAAAAAGGCCATCATTTTATGACGATACTCTGCACCATCTTTTGGTGCGATTGTTTCTAAATCATAATTCATGGTTGATAAAGCTAATTGATAGGCATTTATCTTATCGAGATGTTCTCTGAATTTTTGTTGTTTTTCCATAATTACCTTCTTTCTCATCTTCATTTTAATTTATATTAGGGCATTTTAAAAGCTTTGGTGTATAATATTCATGTAAGAAGGTAAAAAAAATGAGAGATAAATGTATAGCACTCCTTAAACAAAGAGGGGTAGAAATCGATGATATCATTGATATTACGATGCTTCTTCAACAACCCTATATTGAAAATCTAAAGCGTGAAGAGGTCCATGAGAATCTGATGGAAATCTTAAGTAAGCGGGAAGTTTATCATGCTGTTTATACTGGCATTGCGATTGATATATCGGTTGATGAGGGAACATTCTTTGATGAAAAAATTCGTGGTATAATTAAGGATGACTATGGATTGTATGGCGTTGATGAAGTCCTTGCGTATAGTATCTGTAATATATATGGTTCAATTGCGTTGACTAATTTCGGGTATGTTGATAAATTAAAACCTGGGATAATCCAAGTTATTAACGATGACTTAACTCAATGTAACACTTTTTTAGATGACATTGTCGGAGCGTTGGCTGCAGCAGCAGCTTCGCGTGTTGCGCATAGCCATCGCAAAGAAATTAAAGAAGAAGTCTTAGGACGAAAGAAAGAAAGAGCGAAAAGAAGATGAAGAAGATTATTTTAATAGGTTTAATGCTTTTAACTATTTTAGCTGGTTGTTCAAACAACGAGCCTGAAGCTAATGAAATAAATTATGTAGAATCACCGGTATTGATGGACAAATTGGATAATGGAGAATCGTTTTTCCTAGTTATTGGTAATACAACATGTGCAGCTTGTATTCAATACAAACCAACTCTTGAAGAAGTGGTTAGTAATAAGGACGCAGAACTTTTCTATATTGAGGTTGATGTAGAAAACGGTAAATCTGAAGCTTCTCGCCAAAATGTTATAAAGTTCTTTGAAGAATACTTAAATGATGAAATTAACGCCACTCCTTCGACTATCTATTTTAAGGATGGAAAGCTCGATGAATATCGTGTTGGTTTAATAAAGTATACAGATTTAGTTGCGTGGATTGAAAGCAAATGAGAACGAAACATGATTGTTTAATGGTATTGCATCAACTAGGAATTTCGGAAGGTGATACTGTTTTAATTCATGATTCTAATCTTTTGAAGCAGTGCATCAATCAAAGTGCCACGTTTATTGAAGCCTTAAATGAAACACTTGGTGAAGATGGAACGATATGCACCTATGAAATTATGGATGTCAATCAAGATCCAAGCCATAATCCAAAAATTGAATTTTCTGATAGAGACAAAGTTCGCCAGGAATTGGTTGAGTTTGATTGGAAAAAATATCGAGAGATTTACTATAATCCCACATTTGTGGCACTTACTAAGCAATCAGGAAGACTGTTCAATACACATCCAAGAGTCGTTGTAACGGCGGTTGGAAAGTATAGTAAGTTATTAACCAAAGGTCAACCTATTGATTTTCCTTATGGGCTCCAATCTGCTTTTGAAAGCCTGCGCCAATTAAATGCTAAAGTACTTTATTTTGATGAAGATTACTCAAAGGCGCATGAGTTAAGATTGGCATATAGACCAAATCTTATGGCCATTCAAACACATGGCTGTGTCTTAGGTAATTCGTGGATGAAGTATAATGATTACAAATTTGATGAATCAAGATATGAAGTATCAATTAAACAGAGTATTTATAGAGAGCTGGAGGTTGATAATAAAAAAATTCAAAGCGTTAATTATCAATCTGCTTTGAATCATTTTATAGAAAATCATGAACCACTATTTACGAAATTAGGGCAGTAAGTTGCCCTTTTTTATTTCTTGAAACATACGTTTTGTGATGTCTTGAGTGTATTTTAAGTCTTCATTGGTAAATCTGTTTTTTATAGGTGCATCGATATCTAAAACCCCGATGAATTCATCATTATAAAATAAAGGAATAACCATTTCTGATTGAGATGCTTCATCGCAGGCAATGTGTCCAGGAAATAAGTGAACATCATCAACAATAATAGGTTTTTTAGTTGTTGCGACATGACCACAGACACCTTTATCAAATGGAATAACTTCACAGGCGACTTTTCCTTGAAAGGGACCTAGGATCAATTGGTTGTTATGCACGAAATAAAACCCAACCCAATTACAGTTAGGCAGTGTTTCCATTAGAAAGGCAGTTGTGTTACTGTAGGTTGTTAGATCACTAGGACTATTTGAGATTAAACTGTGGTATGAGTTAAGCATGGTGGTTCTCCTTGAATATAGGACTATTCTATCATATAATTATTGTGTGAACAGGGGAGCTTCGGCTGAGATGTATAAAACAAACCCTTAAAACCTGATCTAGATAAAACTAGCGGAGGAAGATTCTCTTTTGAAGTACCTGCTAGGGTGCTTTTTATTTGTTCACTGGAAAGGAGTCTTATGTCGACTCGTGAACTAGCAAGAATGGCGCTATATGTTGCGTTGTTTGTTGCTTTGGACTGGATATCAGGGACGATGTTACCTAGAATGCCACAAGGTGGGAGTTTAGGACTTTCTACAATCGTCTTGTTGATTGCGTCATTTGATTTAGGCGTAGGTAAGGCTTTAATTGTTACAATTGTTGGGCTTTTACTTGGATTTATGACAGACCCACCGTTTTTTTTACACTTTGTACAATACTTCTTGGACTATGTAGTAGGATATACGGCTTACGCATTTGGTCGTGTTCTACTAAGCCCTAATGGTGATGAGAAAAGTTTTTGGTATTATTTATTACCCATCTTCGTACCGAATCTGGTGCGTTTCCTATCGAGCTCATTGGCTGGAGTACTTTATTATGAAGTCGGTTGGGTAGCCAGTTTTGGTTATCAAGCAGGCTATATCGTCCCAACTGTTATTGCTTCGGTGATTATACTGCCGCTTCTGTATGTTCGAATAAAACCAATATTAAAAAAATAAGGCTGTGAAGCCTTGTTTTTTATATAATCTCACTTAATCCATCAGGATCTATCAGTGATATATTTCTTTGCCCAGATTGGGAGATTAGATTTAGTTCTTCAAATTGATTAAGCTTACGACTTAAGGTTTCAGGAGTGGTTCCTATATGAGACGCTAAATCACGCTTACTCATCGGCAGTGTGATAGATGTTTCAGGCATAAAGTCTAAGAGGTACTTAGCAAGTCGAGATTCAACTGATTCAATGCTGACTCTTGCGGTATGCTCCTGTGATTTTTTAAGCCGAGCTGAAAATTCTTTTAGAACTTCAAGTGAAATTGCCGGTTCATTGATAAGCAGCTCTTGAAACAAGTCTCGCCTAATGGAACAAATGCTGACTTTATTAAGGGCTTGGGCATAGGAATCATGCTTCAAATCATTAAAGAGTGATAATTCTCCAGTGAAATCTCCTTCAGATAAAATGTCAAGAACGATTTCTTTTCCTGATTCTGAGAGTTTATACAATTTAACTTGTCCGCTATTAATAATATATAAAGTGTTTGACTCTTCTCCTGCATGATAAACCATTTCATCCTTTTTAAGGATGATGGGATGCATGATTGCCTCAATTGTTGCGACCTGTTTTTCATTTAAATCTTTGAAAATGGGTACTTTATAGACACATGAATGATGATGCATAAGATTCCTTTCTAATTAATTAGTTCATATCGTTGTTAACATAACCAGCTTTTGATAATAGTTCTCTGAAACTTAACAAAGCGGTATAGGTAGCTAGTACATAAATAGTATCATGCTTAAGATTTTTTATGTTGCTAATAACTTTATCCAATGAATCAAAAGGTGTTATATGACTAAATCCAGCAGAGTTTAATCGCTTGTGCAAATCATCAACTCTTAATCCTGCGACAACCGTTTCGTGAATATTAAGTGTTGATAATTTCTCGAAATCAGCATCATTGATCCAGGAAATGTCAATTCCGTCGGCGTAGTTATCATTGAAAAGACAAATCAAGTCTTTCTGATTTTTGTCTAATTCAATTAAATCCACAATTTGGTTGAACCCAACTGGGTTTTTAACTAGATTAATAATGACTTCTTTGTCATCAAGATAAAAGGATTCTTGTCTTCCAAACTTCATCGGCGTATTAGAGAAACCATTCTGAATTTGTTGATCATCTAAATTGAAGTGTTTAGCAACACTGTATGCCGCAAGCGCGTTGTAAATATTATATAATCCACCTACCTCTATATGAAATGGTGAGTTGTTTATGTGAAATGAAGACTTGTTTTTGGACTGGTTAGTAATTGCTGTGACTTGATACTTAAGGGTTGGGCGCTTAAATCCGCATTTTGAGCAGAAATAGTCACCTAAATTAGCATATGTGATGTGATTATAATGCAGGACAGTATTACAGTTTGGGCAATGCCCATCTTCCTTCGTTACACCTGCTTTGGATAAAGTACTTGCGTCATCTGCTTGGTTGAGATTAAAGCCGAAAAACTCTTTCGTGTTTACTAAATCGTCATGATTGAATAAAGGAATATCACCATTGACTAACAACTTTGAGGAAGGTGTCAGCTTAACTCCTTCTTTCATGTAGTCATATGTCGCGTAAATATCACTAAATCTATCTGTTTGATCTTGGAAAACATTTGTAAAAACAATGACATCGGGTGTGATGTAAGGAGTCAGTTTTTTCAAGTTAGCCTCATCAACTTCTAGGACCGCAATTTCTTGATTTTTTGACTGTAAAAAAGTTGACGCAATACCCTGCACCATATTAGATCCAGATTCATTGGTTAAGACTTTGTATTTTTCTTTTAAGGTATGGGTAATTAAGGAAGTGGTTAATGTTTTTCCATTGGTTCCTGTAACCATCACTACCTTCATATCTTTTGTAACTGATTCAAAAAACAGTGGATCAATCTTCAAAGAAATTTTGCCTGGTAAGCTTGTTGCGTTTCTTTTTAGCTTTCTAAGAGCCCAACGAGTAAATTGACCAGTACTTTTTGCGAGCGCAAATCGAATTGACATATTCTTTCTCAACTTTCATTCCTTATTATAAACTTTTGTTGAGTTCTTGTCACAATAAAACAAATGGGGTAAACTATATCCGAAAGGAAGTTTAATAATGGAAATAGGACAACAAGTCACTATTCAGAGTTTTAAACATAATGGTTCCTTACATCGTACTTGGTCAAAAGGCACATTAATCGAGAAGAATGAAGATTTCTGGGTCGTTGTGACTTATAAAACACTGGTAATTGAGAGTAATAATCGAATTTGGCAAACACGCGAACCTGCTATTTGTTTTTTCTATCCAAATGAATGGTTTAACGTCATCGCTATGATTAGAAGAAACGGTATAACTTATTATTGTAATTTAGCTTCTCCTTCCTTATATGATGGGGAAGCTATTAAAAACATTGATTATGATTTAGATGTAAAAATTTATCCTGATGGATACTTCGAAGTCTTAGATCAAGATGAATATGATCAGCATAAAGTAATAATGAATTATCCTGATAATGTTCAAAAAATAGTTACAAACCAAGTTGACTTACTAATTGAAAGGATTCAAGGTGGGCAAGCCCCATTTGATGATGAGTTGGTGAGACAATATTACTTCAAATTTTTAGGTTTAAACCGGAACCAAAGAAAGTCTGAAAGCGAGTAAAAAATATGGAAATTGCTAATGTTTTATTTAGGTTGTTTTTAGCGGCTCTATGTGGAGCTGTCATCGGAAGTGACCGGGTCGTCAAAGGTCGTCCAGCAGGAATTAAAACACATGCACTTGTTGCATTAGGTGCATGTGTCGCAATGATTACTGGGGAGTTTATTGTGGTTCAATACGGAAGCAGTCAAGATGTTGCGCGATTAGCAGCTCAGGTTATTTCTGGAATCGGTTTTTTAGGTGCAGGGACGATTATGGTGACAGGCCAACAACAGGTTCTTGGACTAACTACTGCAGCAGGTTTGTGGTTTGCTGGGACATTAGGAATCAGTGTTGGGGGCGGGTATTATGAAATCGTAGCTGGTGCGATGTTGGTGTGGGTATTTATCTTCTTTGCGTTGGCTAGGCTGGATACATCTTTATCAAAAAGAAATCTTGAATTTAAAATCTATCTCAGCATCACCAATGGCCGTTCGGTAATGGATGCAATTGTTGAGTTCGATCGATATAACTTTATCATGACAAAAAGAGAGCCATTAAATAAGGAAGAGACTTTATGGATTTTATATGGGACTCTAACAAAGTCTCAAGAGGAATCAGACTTACAGTCCATATTTGATGGGATTGATGGCTTGGAAGTTGTTGAAATTTTGTTTGATTAGTGGAATTGTTGAGTAAATATGCGCTTTTTTAGAGGGTTTTAAATCTTTTTTGAAAATAAGAGCATATTTGGTTGACAAACCAAATCTAATATTATAGTATTAATAAGCGCTCAAACGAGAGCGTCGAGAAAATGATCTTTGAAAACTAAACAGAAACGTCAAGAAATTTGAAGTTTCACTATGTGTAAACATAGAGAAAACAATAAAAAGGATAAAAAGAATAGTCAGCGA
>DUUI01000081.1 GCA_012841625.1 Erysipelothrix sp.
AGCCTGGATTTTAAAACACCCATTAAAGATTGTCCCTGTTTTAGGGACGATGAAACTGCATCGCTTAATGAGTGGATTTAAAGCCCTAGATATTGAACTGACTCATCGCACATGGTATGAATTATACACACATAGTCAAATAGAAAGGATGCCATAATGCCAACCATTAAAGATATTGCCAAGAAAGCAGGTCTTTCTTCAGCAGCTGTTTCTAGAATTTTAAGGGATGATAAAACATTATCAGTAAAAGATGAAACAAGACAACGAGTATTAAACATCGCCAAGGAAATGGGATATGTTCCAAAAAAGAGAAGTGTCAACATGAACCGTATGGTTATTGGTCTTGTTCAATGGATATCTTCATATGAAGAAGTTGAAGATCCTTACTATTATTCATTAAGACTAAATGTTGAAAACTATTTTATTCGAAAGCGTGTCGGAATACGACGCTACTATCAAGAAAATCTGAAAGAATTATTTGAAGACACTTATTTAGACGGACTGATTTGTATGGGGAAATTCTCACTGCAACAAGCTCAAGACTTATCAAGACAATTCCCAAAAATAGTGTTTGTTGACTCAAACCCAAATGGTGAACTATATTCATCAGTTGTATCAGACTTAAATGAGGCATGTGAAAAAGCATTTGAATACTTGTTTAAACAAGGCCACTCACGAATAGGCTTTATTGGTGGGCAAGAGTTTTTAGGACCCACTAAAATTCCATATATCGATCAAAGAACACGAGCCTATGAAAAAATTACTTTAAATGATGATCGTTTTGAATCCTTGCCACATCATAAATATATTAAGTATTTTAATGGACAGACTGGCTATGAAAAAATGAAGGAAGCATTAAGCAAAGATGACACACCAACAGCCTTTATTTGTGCCTCAGACAGTGTCGCAATGGGTGCATTAAGAGCAATAGGTGAACAAAAGAAAAGCGAATACAAACAAGTGTCAGTGATTGGATTCAATGATAATGTATCAAGCAAATTCTTTAATCCACCATTAACAACGATTCGAATCGAAACCAAACTAATGGGAGAGATGGCGGGGCAATTACTAAGTTATATGTTGGAACAAGGAACAATTAATCCGGTTAAGATTGTCTGCTCAACGTCGCTAGTTGTGAGAGAGTCTGTATATTCAGTAAATGATTAGTAAACAAAAGTCGATATTTACTAGCCTAAACTGCTTGAAATACTGAAAATCATCTTGACTAAAGCGGTTACATGAGTTATGCTTTATTTGCTAGTAGTAAAAGTTTACTAGAGTTTAGTTCAAGAAAGGAAGAACGAAAATGAAAAAATTACTTAAAGCACTATTAGTTCTATTAGCTGCGTTAATGATCGTTGCTTGTAGTGCTGATACACCTGAAGAACCAGTTGATGAAACACCTGGGAAAGAAACAGATGACACTCCGGCTCCAGAAGGCGGAGAAACCTACGAAATTGGAGTAGCTATTTACCAATTTAATGATAACTTCATGACTCTATATCGTGAAGAACTAGAAAGATATTTTGGTGAATTAGGAGCTGCTGATGGAAACACTTATAATGTAGAAATCGTTGATGGCTCTAACGACCAAGCAAAACAAGTTGACCAATTAAACAACTTTATTGCTCAAGGAAAAGATTTAATTATTGCGAACATGGTATCACCTCAAGGTGCTGATGTGTTCCTACAATCAGCTAAAGATGCTGATATCCCTGTTGTATTAATCAACCGTGAACCACTAACAACCGCAACTATGGAGATTTGGCCAGGCAAGACCACTTATGTTGGTGTTGATGCTCGTCAATCTGGACGTTACCAAGGTCAAATCATTGCTAATTTAGACAATAGCGGTGATATCAATGGTGATGGTAAAGTATCATATATCATGATTATGGGTGATACTGAAAACGTTGATGCTCAACAAAGAACTCAATATTCTATTGAAGAGCTTGAAAATACTATCGAAACAGAACTACTAGGTGAAAGACTTCGTGGTGACTGGGATATGACTAAGGGTCAAGAACTTGCTGCAAACGCTCTAGCACAATTTGGTGATGAAATTGAAGTAATCTTCGCTAATAATGATGCTATGGGACAAGGCGCTCTAACAGCCATTAATGCAGCTGGACGCACAGTTGGAGAAGATATTTATATCGTTTCAGTTGATGCTCTTGATGCTGTTGTTGAATTAGTTGTTGCTGGTGAATATACTGGAACAGTATTAAATGACCACTATAACCAATCACACACTGCTGCCGATGTTGCTGTTATGTTATTAAATGGAGAAGATGTTGCTCCATATTACTGGCATGACTATGTCATGATTAAAACAGCTGCTGATGCTGAACTAGTTCGTAAGGACTACAGAACAGAAACAGTTGAAGAATCAAATGAACGTAGAGCGTTACTAGAAGACAAAGAAATTGACGAATAAGCTTTAAGAAAAAAGGTAATTTAAAATCAAGTGTGCCGAAAAGCACACTTGATTTCTATTATTAGCGAGGTGAGTAAATGAGTGAATATATATTAGAAATGAAAGATATTGAAAAATCTTTCCCCGGAGTTAAAGCTCTTGATTACGCTCAATTAAAAGTCCGTCCCGGGACGGTTCATGCATTAATGGGGGAAAATGGTGCAGGAAAGTCCACATTAATGAAAGTTCTGTTTGGTATTTATGCAGAAGATGGCGGGGTAATTGAGTATAATGGTGAAATAGTATCTTTTAAAAATGCGAAAGAGGCAATGGATAAAGGAATAACGATGATTCACCAAGAATTACAACCGATTCCGATGATGACAATTGCGGAAAATATTTTCTTAGGAAAATATCCAAGAACATCATTAGGATTTGTTGATCACAAGAAAATGGAAAAAGAAACTGAAAAGTATTTAAAACGTGTAGGTTTGGAGCAAAGTCCAAAAACATTATTAAATGAATTAACCGTTTCTCAAATGCAGTCTGTTGAAATTGCTAAAGCAATCTCTCAAGATGCGAAAGTCGTTATTATGGATGAACCTTCTTCATCATTAACGTCTAGTGAAGTTGAAAAACTGTTCACAATTATTAATAATCTCAGGGACGAAGGTGTCGCTGTTATATATATTTCTCATAAAATGGATGAAATTCTAAGAATCTCAGATGAGGTAACTATTTTACGAGATGGTCAGTACATAGGTACATGGTCAGCATCTGAACTAACGACTGACAAAATTATTACAAATATGGTTGGTCGTGAGCTTAAGAGTTTATTTCCACCACGTGAAAATCATGTTATTGATGAGGTAGTTCTAAAAATAGAAAACTTCACCTCACCAAATCGTCTATCGTTTAAGGATTGTTCATTTGAACTTAAACGCGGAGAAATTTTGGCTGTCGGAGGATTAGTTGGTGCTCAAAGAACTGAGCTTATGGAAGCTGTCTATGGTATACGTGCAACTGTCTCAGGCCAAATAACTGTTGAAGGTAAGGAAGTTAAGATTGATCGACCACAGGATGCGATTAAGAATAATATTGCTTTATTAACAGAGGACCGTCGCGGAAGTGGAATCTTTGGGGTATTAAGTGTTGCAGATAATACAGCAATTGCTTCAGTAAACCAATATTCTAATAAGGCAGGTTTGCTTAATCATAGAAGTATCCATAAAGTTGTCGACCAAAGCATTAATGCATTAAGTATTAAGACACCAAGTCAAAAAACACCGATATCGTCTTTATCGGGTGGTAATCAGCAGAAAGTAATTATTGCTCGTTGGTTAGCCAGTAATCCGGACATCTTAATTCTTGATGAACCAACACGGGGGATTGATGTTGGTGCCAAATATGAAATTTATCAAATCATTGGAGATCTTGTTAAAGCTGGTAAGTCAGTCATAATGGTTACCTCAGAAATGGCTGAGTTAATAGGTTTCTCAGATCGGATTATGGTTATGTGTGAGGGCCGCATATCAGGGTTCTTAGACCCAAAAAATACAACCCAAGAAGAAGTGATGGCACTTGCCACAAAATTCATGTAGGAGGAAAGTATGTCAATTAAAGATAGAGTAAAAAATGTACCATTAAAAGACTTATTAATTAATAACGCACTACTCATTGTTGTTTTAGCAATGGTTGTCTTTGCGTCATTCAATGCCAGGAACTTTATTTCTTGGAACAACTTAAACAACTCAGTAGCTAATATCTCATTGCGCTTCATTATCGCATTGGGGGTATCAGGCATCCTAATTATTCGCGGAACTGACTTATCAGCAGGCCGTGTGGTTGGTTTATCATCAGTTGTTGCGGGTGGTTTGATGCAAATTGATGGTGCACCTAACGACTTGTTTCCAAGCATTGGGCAACAACATGTCCTAGTTGGATTAATTGCATCGATATTAGTAGCGATGATTTTCGGATTATTTAATGGATTTATTGTTTCCATTCTACATATTCCAGCATTTATTGCCACTTTAGGAACACAGATTATGGTTTATGGCCTAAACTTGTTATTGAGTCAGTCAAAACCAATCGGATCTTTCTATAGAATTGGTGAAGACCTATCATTATTTAACAGGATAGGGTCTCAAGGGATACTGATAGGAAATATACGAATACCCTGGTTATTCTTCTTTGCGCTAGCAATTGGTATCTTTATGTCAATTCTTTACAATTCAACAAAGCATGGTAAATACATGTATGCGATTGGTGGTAACGAACAAGCAGCTGAAGTTTCAGGTGTAAATGTTCGCTTAGTGAAGATAAAGATTTTTGTTCTCGCAAGTATTTTGTATGGTATTGCTGGTTTCTTATTAACAGCTAAAACCGGATCAACAGGCGTAAACGCTGGATTTGGTTATGAGTTAGAAGCAATAGCCGCTTCCACCATTGGAGGAGTTTCAACAACTGGAGGAATAGGTACCGTTGGCGGTGTTTTATTAGGGGTTACTGTATTTGAACTCTTGAAAACGACGCTACAATTCTTAGGGGTAAACCCTGACATGGTCTTTGTTGTTCAAGGTCTCGTAATTATAATTGCGGTGGCATTGGACGTTCGTAAGACTTTAGTGAAAAAATAGTAAAATGACAACCGATTTTGACCGTCAGTTTTTTGCGCCTGGACGAATTAATCTAATCGGGGAACATATTGATTACAGTGGAGGGCATGTCTTTCCCTGTGCGATAACATATGGGACTACGTTATGGATTAAAAAGCGCGATGATAAAACCTTAAGATTCTTTTCTAAGAATTTTGAAGAACAAGGGACTATTGAAGTATCTTTGGATAGTATTGAATATGATAAGGCCGATGATTGGGCCAATTATCCTAAGGGCGTTTTTAGAATGTTATTGGATCGTGGTTATCATTTTGATTATGGTTTAGATTTAGTATATGAGGGCAATATTCCAAATGGAGCTGGCCTATCTTCATCTGCATCTATTGAAGTTGTTACAGGGGCGATGTTAAATGAAGTCTACAGTTTAGGCTTATCAATGGTTGACATTGCGTTAATTTCTCAAAAAGCTGAGAATGAGTTTGTAGGTGTTAATTGTGGCATCATGGACCAATTCGCAGTAGCCATGGGCAAGGAAGATAATGCTATATTACTTAATACCAATACTTTAGAGTATGAATATATTCCTGTTGTTTTAGAGGATGCCTCAATTGTGATTATGAATACGAATAAGCGTCGCGGATTAGCTGATTCTCAGTATAATTTAAGGCGTGCACAATGTGAAAAAGCACTTGAACTTTTACAACAAGAAAAAAATATAAACTATTTATGTGATTTGAGTGTGGATGAATTAGAGTCTTTAAAACATTTAATTACAGACGAAGAAATGTATCGTCGCGCGTATCATGCGGTAAGTGAGAATGAACGAACCTTAAAAGCGTCAAAAGTGTTACAAGAAAATGATCTGGTTGCTTTTGGAAAACTTATGAATGAGAGTCACGTGTCACTTAGAGATGATTATGAGGTGACTGGTATAGAATTAGATACTTTAGTTGAAGCAGCATGGAATCATCCAGGAACCATCGGTGCACGTGTAACGGGTGCTGGTTTTGGAGGATGCGCCATTGCGATTGTCGAAAATGACCACTTAAATCATTTTATTGAAGTAGTATCACAAAAATATGAGAAAACAATTGGCTACCCCGCTGACTTCTATGTTGCAAGTGTCGGTAAAGGTGCCCATGAAGTAAAATAACGAGAACACAGTTCTCGTTTTTTTATGACGCTTTAAAATTATAGACAGGAGTTAAGTGGCTTATAACTTGAGCGGTTTCAGATAAATATTGTAAAATATCATCTTTATCCTTGTAAGCCATCGGTGCTTCATCTAGTGTGGACTGTTTAATTGATGTTGTATAAATCCCCTTCATACTTTCCTCAAAGGCTTTTAGAGAGAGATTGTCTTTGGCATAAGTCCGAGACATTGTCCGTCCTGCTCCATGAGGCGCTGAATTATTCCAGTCAGGATTACCTTTACCGATACACAGTAAAGACCCATCTCTCATATTGAGCGGGATTAGGAGTTTCTCATTTTGTTGTGCAGAGACAGCTCCCTTTCTTAGTATCATATTATCTATATCAATGTAATTATGGATGGTTGAGAATTGTTCAATTACTGTCCAGCCCATTTCTTCAATAATGACTTGGGCCATGGCCTTTCTATTTAAGAGGGCATATTCTTGAATGATTTTCATATCATGTAGATAATCTTTAAGGGATTGTCCTTCTAAATATTCTAAACCTTTAACCTCACTTGGATTTTGTTGTGCAGCCAGTTTTTGGTAATGAAGTGCTACTTGTAATCCAATGTTTCTTGACCCCGAGTGAATAACTAAATAGTAGTTATCATTTTCATCTACATTTACTTCAATAAAGTGGTTTCCACCACCCAATGTGCCAATTGAATGGTGTGCTCTGTTTAGGTCCAAAGATTTATCATTTTTCCCATTGTCTCGAATTTTTAGCTTTTCTACGCTTATATTTTCTGAGTATGGATGTGGCTTTCTCCGAATCGAAAAACCTGATGGGACATTTTTCTTGATGATTTCATCAAGTTTTTTAAAGTTGATGTGTTTATCTTTAATTTGTGTTGTCAGCATGCCACAACCTATATCGACGCCCACCATATTGGGAACGACTTTATCAGTAATGGTCATAGTTGTTCCAATTGTGCTCCCTGCTCCTGCATGTACATCTGGCATAATTCGTATTTTACTACCTTTAACAAACGGTTGATCAACTAAGGTTTGTATTTGTTGGTGGGCAGTTGCTTCTAAATTGGTTGTAAATACCTTGGCTTCATTATATTTACCTTGTATTAAAATCATTATGTATCAGCTCCTATCCTTATTATACATTAAACACTTTTGTTAATTGAATAACGACTGCTTAAAGTTTATAATTAGAGTTGAAGTGAAGAGAAAGGATATAATAATGATTACTACGAAGAAGTTATGGACTAAGGATAAACAAGATTGTATTGAGTATACTATGAGCAACCAACTAATTGAGGTTAAGGCATTAAACTATGGGGGAGTGATTACAAGTTTTAAACTGTTCAACTCTGATAAAAACGTGGTAGTTGCTTATGACGATAAATCTCTCTATAAAGAGAATCCATTTTATTTAGGGAGTCATATTGGGCCTGTCGCAGGACGAGTTAAGAATGGTCAGTTTGAAATGGATGGTGAAACTGTTCAGCTTGAAGTGAATGATAATGAAAACCATCTTCATGGTGGTAGCACACGTTTAGATCATTTGTTTTTTGAAACATTATATGAGGATGACGATCGATTCCCAGCATTAGTATTTATTAGAACAGTTGATTATGATGAGACTGATTCGGGTTACAAGGGACAAGTTAAATATATTATTACGATGAAGTTGGTAGCGAACACTTTAATGATTAATCATAAAGCGTTCCCAACTCATAAGATGCCAATTAATATGGTTAATCACATGTATTTTAACTTACAACAAAGTAATTCAGTGTTAGATCATGTAATGGAAGTCGGTGCTAATAATATCTTAGAACTTGATGAAAATATGGCGTATACATCTGAAACTATTTCTGTTGTGAATACAGCTTTTGATTTTAGAACAGCTAACATAATCGGGTCAAGAATTAAGAAGGGTCACCCACAATTTGATATAACTCGTAATATTGATCATTTCTTTGTCTTAGAAGAGAAGAAAACAGTCACTCTATTTGATCCTGAGTCACAACAAGCGATTAATATCACGACAACAGGAGATGGTGTTGTTTTATATCTAGCAAATTATTTTGATGAACAATTTATCAATGAGTCAAAAGTACCAGCTAAGAACCAATCAGCCATTGCGATTGAACCTTGTCATTTCCCATTAAATATTGGTAAGGATCAGTTCTATGATGCAACGACTCCATTTGATATGACGACAACGTATGTTTTAAAGAAAACTCGATAAAACAATTTAACATGTTATAATGTTAAAAAATGAGGTCAGAATGAAAGAATATTTAAAAAATGAAATAGCAGTTATTTGGAAACCAGAATTATGTGAACACTCAGGCATTTGTGTCAAGATGTTACCAAATGTGTATAATCCAAAAGAAAGACCTTGGATTAAGCCAGAGAATGCGACAACTCAACAATTGATTGAACAAATCAACCAACGCCCTTCAAAGGCTTTGACATATCGACTCTTAGAAAAGGAATAATCAATATGAAAGTAGTTAAGACTAATAATCAGTTTATTGCGTATATTGACGATAATAAAGCTGGTTTAATCGAAGTTGTTCCAATTTCTGAGACCGCAATCACTTTAGCCCATACCGAAGTGGGTGATGATTTTCGTGGAATGCGTGTTGGACAGACGATTTTAGAATATATTATCGACTATGCAAGAGACAATTCAATAAAACTAATGCCTCTTTGCCCATTTACTAAAGCACAAATGGATAAACATCCTGAATTCCATGATGTACTATACGAATCATAGTTACAAAAAAAGAAAGTTTAGAACTTTCTTTTTTTGTGCGATAATTAGCTAATTTCAGTCCCATCCTCAACATGAGGCACTTCAACGACTTGATATTTTTCATCAATAGATGCGTAGAGAATCATACCATGACTTTCAACACCTCTAAGTTTGATTGGCTTTAAGTTAGTACAAACAAGAACTTCTTTATTTAATAATTGTTCAGGTTTATAAGTATTGGCAACACCACTCACAATTTGAGTTACCTTATCACCAACATTCACATCAAAGACAAGTAGTTTATCCGCATTAGGATGTTGTTTGGCTTTAATGATAGTTCCCTTTCTTAGTTCAATCTTATCAAAGTCTTGAATGGTAATCTCATTCTTATGATCAATCACTGCTACTGGTTCTTCCAGTTTCTTAAGTGTTTCCTCAGTATCAAAACGAGTGAATAATGTACTAGGTTTATCTGTAACTTTAGTCCCATTTTCAAGCAGACCAAAACTTTGACTAGATTCATAGCTAGTTTGTTGAGTGTTCAACTCTGTTAGGATCTTTTCTGATGTTTCAGGCAAGAAAGACCTTAATTGAATCGCCGCAATACGAATTGATTCAATTAAGTTATACAAAACAGTTTGCAAGGTATCATGATCTGTTTCATCCTTCGCAAGTACCCAAGGCGTGGTTTCATCAATATATTTATTACAACGTCTTAAAGTATCAATTATTTCTGAAAGTGCATCCGCAACATGAAAGGTTTCCATTTTAGATTCAACTCTTTTAGATAAAGTTGATACCTTGGAAATTAAACTTTCATCAAATTCAGTAGACGCATCTGTTTTATTAACAATACCATCAAAGTATTTATTACTCATGGATAAGGAACGCTTAACCAGGTTCCCTAAGATATTGGCTAAGTCAGTATTAATACGCTCAATAATAGTTTCAAGTGTTAAATGACCATCACGATCATAAGGCATTTCATGAAGCATGATATAACGAACAGCATCCACCCCAAAGACTTCAGCAAGATCATCTGCATAAATAACATTGCCTTTTGATTTACTCATCTTCGCATCACCCACTAATAACCAAGGGTGACCAAAAACTGTCTTAGGTAAAGGTATATCAAGAGCATCTAAGAAAGCTGGCCAATAAATAGTATGGAAACGCATAATATCTTTCCCAACAACATGGACATCAGCAGGCCAATATTTCTTGTATAATTCACCATGATTACCATCTACATCAAAACCAAGCGATGTGACATAGTTCAAAAGCGCATCTAACCAGACATAGATGACATGATTAGCATCAAAGGTTTTAATTCCCCAATCAAAACTAGTTCTAGTAATGGCTAAATCTTGAAGTCCAGGTTTTATAAAGTTATTAACCATTTCTCGCTCACGAAGTTTTGGTTGGATAAAATCAGGATGTTGTTCATAATACTCTTTTAACTTGTCAGTATAATTTGAAAGTTTAAAGAAATATGATTCTTCTTTTTCCTTGTTTACATCTGAATGACATTCAGGACAACGCCCCTCTTCATCAAGCTGAGAATCAGTATAAAATGACTCACAAGAGACACAATACCAGCCTTCATAAATAGATTTATAAACATCACCATTATCCACCATTTTCTTGAAAGATTTCGCAACTTGTTGTTGGTGATAAGGGTCTGTCGTTCTCATAAATTTGTCATATGAAATATTCATAGTATCAAATAACTGTTGAATGATACCAGCTACTTCATCGACATGTTGTTGAGGAGTGACTCCTTTTTCTTGTGCCTTTTGGGCATTCTTTAATCCATGCTCATCAGTACCAGTCTGAAAGAACACATCATAGCCTTGTTCGCGCTTAAATCTAGCAATACTATCAGTTAATACAATTTCATAAACATTCCCAATATGTGGTTTGCCGGAAGTATAAGCGATGGCCGTAGTAATATAATAGGGTTTTTTATTCATGTTAACTCCTTACATTGCATGACTATTATATCAAAAGAAGTGTTTGTTTGTTAGAATTAAAGTATGAAAAGACTAGAAATCTGTTGTGGCTGCACAGAAGATGTAAAAACAGCCAGTCAATACGACATTGACTCAATTGAATTAAACTCAGCCCTCTCATTAGGAGGCCTAACCCCAACCTTAGGCACACTCAAACTTGCCAAAGAGATTACAGACATTCCACTACACTGTATGGTCAGAGCTGTACCTGGTGGATTTGTTTATAACAATGTTGAATTTGAAACAATGGTCCAAGACGCAACCCTTCTTTTAAAAAATGGAGCAGATGCCATTGTCTTTGGTTGCTTAACAAATGATTTAGAAGTAGATGTAAATCAAACAAAAACATTAATCGACTTAGCACATTCTTATAACAGAAAAGCTATTTTCCACATGGCCATCAGCATGGCTAAAGACATACTAGGCTCATATCAGAAATTAATTGATCTAGGCATTGATTTAGTCTTAAGCAAAGGAGATAACAGTGATGCTAT
>DUUI01000082.1 GCA_012841625.1 Erysipelothrix sp.
CGTTTTGAGAATTGTGGTGCTCTACGAGCTCCTTTTAATCCATATTTCTTACGTTCCTTAGCACGTGAATCACGAGTTAAGAATCCAGCAGTTTTTAAAGTAGGACGATAATCCGCACTAGCTTCTAATAACGCTCTAGAAATACCATGTCTCATTGCTCCAGCTTGACCAGTGAAACCTCCACCAAAAACATTAATCTTAGTATCGAAAGTTCCTAAAGTTTCTGTTAATTCAAATGGAGCACGGACAACCATGCGTTGTACTTCAGTTGGAAGATAATCTTCTAACGATTTTCCATTAATTTCAAACAGACCTGTTCCAGGAGTTAAATAGACACGAGCAACGGATGTTTTACGACGCCCTGTTCCATTATATTGTACAGATTTACTTTTAGCCATAATTTACCTTACCCTTTCAATTTATACTCAATAGGTTGTTGAGCTTGGTGTGGATGAGAATCTCCAGTATAAACATATAAATGAGTTCTTTGAGCATCCCCTAAGCGAGTATGAGGTAACATCCCCATAATTGCCTTCTCAACCCATTGTTGAGGGAATCTTCTTCTCATTTCACCCGTAGAACGAGTTTTAAGTCCACCTGGATATCCTGTATGACGGTAATACATTTTCTTGAATTCTTGATCACCGCTAACAACTGCTTTATCAGCATTGATAACGATAACGTAGTCTCCGCAGTCAACATGTGGTGTATAATCCACTTTATGCTTACCACGTAGTAAGATTGCGATCTCTGAAGCTAAACGTCCAAGTGTTTGGCCATCAGCATCGACAACATACCAATTTCTTTTAACCTCAGTAGGTTTAATAAATGTTGTTTGACGCATTGTCAATTTCTCCTTTTCCAAAAGTAGTTTCCGGGGCTACATTTGGCATAAGTGCCATCTAGAATTATATAAAAAATCCTCACATAAAGCAAGTATATTCCTTTACTTGACTGATATTTCTCACTTGATACAATAAACTCATGAAAAACACAATTCTATTTGATATGGACGGTGTCATTGTCGACACCGAACCATTAGCGATTAAACGCTCAATAAAAGCTCTAGAATCATACGGTTTTAATTATGATCTAGATATTCTTAAATCTTGTATCGGGACCTCATTTGCCAGAACCTTTGAAATACTAGCAGAAATGATTAATCAACCATTGCCAGAAGACTATGAAGAAACTGAAAACTCCTTTTATCCACCTCATTTAGTTGATTATAAGACAATTAAACTCAATAATTTAGATTTATTATTAGACTATCTAAAAATAAATAATTATAAAACAGCCATCTGCTCAAGCTCACCCATTGAGAGAATTCACATCATCCTAGAAAGTTTAGGCTTAAGTGATTATTTTGATGTCATCCTATCAGGTGAACAATTTACACACAATAAACCTCACCCTGAAGTCTATATAAACGCTATGAAACAATTAAACGCAGACCCAAGTGAATGTATAATTATTGAAGACTCAGAAATTGGACTTCAAGCCGGAAACGATGCAGGCGCAACAACTATCGCACTATTAAATGATTTTTACGAAATTGACAGTTCAAAAGCAGATTTTATTATCAACGATTTAAAAGAAGTGCTTGATATACTCGATAAGTGATTCATGCTCATTATTTACTTTTTCATCAATCACATCATCCAACAATTTTCTTAAGAGGGTCCCCCTCTTTTTTTGTGGAACACCTAATCTAATTAAATCAGAGCCAGATATCTTTAAGTCCTTAATAGTTATATTCTGAAATTGTTCTTGTTTATAATCAGCCAACACTTCAACAGTCTTAAAACCATATCTATCTACTAATTTAGAAAGATTAATATTA
>DUUI01000009.1 GCA_012841625.1 Erysipelothrix sp.
CCATCCTCAAGATTATCAAAATCAATTGAGATCTCATGAATCATTTGAGCCAACTCACGAGTCGTCACGACTATGTCAACATCACTGTAACCTTCCTCATGACCAAGCTCAGGTCGAGCTGATTCATATTTCTTAGCCACACAAGGCATCACTGAAACAACAACAATATCTTTTGGATCAATATTGTTCTTCTGAGCAAAATAAGTCTTAGTAATCGATCCAAACATTTCATGAGGTGATTTACACGTAGAAGGAATATCCAACATATCATTGAACTGATGCTCAAGATATTTAACCCATCCAGGACAACAAGATGTTAGAATCGGTAAACGTTTATTATTCTTAACTCGATCAATCAACTCAGTCGCTTCTTCCATAATAGTTAAATCAGCCGCAAAGTTTGTATCAAAGACATTATTAAATCCCATCGCTCTAAGTGCGCTAACCATTTTTCCAGTCACATCAGTTCCAGCAGGATAACCAAATTCCTCGCCTAAAGCTACACGAATGGCTGGAGCAGTTTGAACCACAACATATTTAGATTTGTCTGCCAGTGCCTTCCACACATGGTCAATATTACTAATTTCAGTAATTGCGCCTGTCGGACATACAGAAATGCACTGTCCACAGAAAGTACAGGTAGTATCCATCAGTGGTAAGTCGAATGGAGTCGTTATACTAGAATCAAAACCTCGACCACTAGGTGACAAGACCCCAACTTTTTGAACTTCATTACACATAACCACACAACGTTTACAGAAGATACACTTATTCATATCTCTAAAGATTGAAAGAGAACTAGCATCAATTTCTTCTTGTCTTTGTTCACCTTCAAATCGTAATTTACGTAAATCAACCTCAGCTGCTAAATCTTGAAGTTCACATTTACCATTCATATTACAAACTAAACAATCCTTTGGATGATCGGATAAAATTAATTCTAAAACATTACGTCTATTTTTAATAACACGCAATGAATCAATCGAAATCTCCATACCATCAGTACAAGGAGTGACACAGGCTGGAACTAATTTATCCCGCTTAACATCCAAGACCATACAAATTCGACATGACCCAGAATTAAAGTGATATGAGCCAGTCCCAGGAGTCGCCTTAGCCATCTTTCTAAAATGACAAAGGGTAGGAATCTTAAAACCATTATCATTAGCAGCATGTAATACGGTTTCTCTATCATGGGTCACAATCGTTTTACCATTAATCGTAATTGTGACCGGATTTTGTTTTTTACTCATAATTATGACCTCCTAATGTCGAGTAATCGCACCAACTGGACACGCATCAAAGCACGCTCCACAGCGAATACACTCAGTTGGATCAATAAAATGCATCTTCTTCACTGAACCTTCGATACAATCAACTGGACAGTGACGAGCACACTTGGTACAACCAATACAGGTTTCTTCAATAAAGTATTGGAATAGATTAGAACACACTAATGATTGACAATGCTTATCAATAATATGTTCCCGATATTCTTCCTCAAAATTATCAATGGTAGATAAAACAGGATTAGGTGAAGTTTGGCCCAAACCACAGAGCGACGACTCTTTAATCGTAATCGATAACTCTCTAAGTAGCTCAATATCTCCTTCTTTACCCTGACCTTTAGAAATACGATCTAAGATTTCATATAGACGCTTATTTCCAACCCGGCATGGTGCACATTTACCACACGATTCATCTAATGTAAATTCTAGATAGAACTTAGCAATATCAACCATACAATTTTCTTCATCCATGACAATTAAGCCACCCGACCCCATGATACTTCCAATTTCATGAAGTGCCTCAAAGTCGACCTTAACATCAAGATTCTTTTCAGAAATACATCCACCTGAAGGCCCTCCAGTCTGAACAGCTTTAAAGTCATGATCATCTTTAATTCCACCACCAATTTCATAAATGATTTCTCTTAAAGTAATTCCCATAGGAACTTCAACAAGTCCCACATTATTTATCTTTCCAGCCAAAGCAAACACCTTAGTACCAGGTGATTTCTCAGTCCCCAACGATTTAAACCAAGTAGGCCCTTTTTCAATAATCATCGGAATATTTACCAAAGTCTCAACATTATTGATACAAGTAGGTTTACCATATAAACCACTCACACTCGGAAAAGGAGGTTTAGGATTAGGTTCGCCACGCTTACCCTCAATACTCGCAATCAATGCTGTTTCTTCTCCACAAACAAAAGCCCCAGCCCCAAAACGGAGTTTAACATCAAAATCAAAACCACTATTTAGGATATTCTCACCCAACAAACCAGCATTACGCGCCTGATTAATTGCTAGTGAAAGACGCTTAATCGCTAACGGATATTCAGCACGAATATAAACTATTCCATTTGAAGCACCAATCGCATAACCACCAATTACCAAAGCTTCCAGTAATGAATGAGGGTCACCCTCAATTAATGAACGATCCATAAAAGCACCCGGATCTCCTTCATCAGCGTTACAAATAATATACTTCGTATCATTTTCTTCCTTGGCCGTAAGCTCCCACTTTAAACCAGTTGGAAAGCCTGCGCCACCACGTCCTCTTAATCCGGACTCGCGAACTATCATAATAACTTCTTGAGGTGTTAAATCAAAGAGTGACTTAGCCATTGCTTTATAACCACCAAGAGCAATATAATCCTCAATAACTTCTGGATTAATCATCCCACAATGCCTCAACACTTGACGATGTTGTTTTTGATAAAATGGAATTTCATCCTGATGTGAAATACGTTGATGACTATGAGGATGCTCATACAATAAGCGATTCACAACCGTATTATTTAAAAGATGAGAAGAAACAATTTCATACACATCCAACGGATTTACATTCACATAGAACACATTATCAGGAAGAATTTTAACAATCGGACCTTGCTCACAAAATCCTAAACATCCAGTAATATGACAGAATATTTTGTTATTCAAATCGTGCTCCTGAATAACCTTATTAAACTCACTAACAATCGCCAGTGAACGACTAGAGGTACATCCAGTTCCTCCACAGACTAGAATTTCACGATATCCTTCTTCACCCTTATGATTTTCCAAAAACGCTCGTTTATAGAAAAGTTTATCAAAGGCGGTATTTAACTCTTGACGATTATGCAGTTTCTCCATACTTACCGAGTCCTTCCTAGTAGTTTATCAATTTCATCATTACTTAGATTGCCATGGATTTCACCATTTATTTCAATAACAGGAGCCAAACCACAAGCCCCAACACATCTAACAGAATCAAGGGAATACTCTAAATCCTTACGAGTTTCACCACATTTTATTCCAATGCTGTCTTCAAGATAACGAAGGACCTTATCCGCTTTTCGAACAAAACAAGCAGTCCCTGTACAAACCTTAATATCATTACGACCTTTAGGCTCAGTTTGGAAAAACGAATAAAAAGTGACAACTCCATAAACCTTTGAAACAGGGATGTCTAATTTTTGTGCAATCAATATCATCGCATCTTTAGGTATATACCCAAAGATCGACTGTGCCTTCTGAAGCGCCATAATAAGTGACCCTTCACCTGGTACACTGAAGTCTAGATAGTTAGTCAGTGCATTCAAATTTTCTGGTTGTTGATTCATATTTTTTACCTCTATGTATAGTTTAAATTTTAACAAAGAAAAAAGCAAGACGTAATGACAAATATTTCACAACAGTTTACAAAAAATCACAATTCAGCATCAAAGAACGCTCTGATTTGGCAATATTAGCAGCTTTAAAACAACTTCATCAATTCAGTTAAAAGTTTTAAACTTTTCTAGGAAAATACTAAAACGTTGACTATAAAGACTTATGACACCTCAAACACAAAAACAAGTCAGCTCTGTTTTAAAGAAATTGTATTTGGCATAATGCCTCATCTTCTTGTATGGTATTATTACCTTAAGAGGTGAGAACTATGAAAATTACATTTCATGGACATTCATGTGTCAGCATCGAATTGTCCGATAAAACTAGATTAATCATTGATCCGTTTATTACTGGAAACCCATTAACAGATTTAAACGCAGATGAGGTCGAAGTGGATTACATCCTTCTAACTCATGGCCATAACGACCATGTAGGAGATACCGAAACAATCGCCCAAAACAATGATGCCATCATAATCGCGAATGTGGAACTGGCCGATTATTTCTCTGACCAAGGATTTGAAACACATGGATTGAATATCGGTGGAGGTTTCAATTTCCCTTTTGGTTATGTCAAAAATACCATCGCATATCATTCAAGTTCATATGTCGTTGATGGTGAAAGAATTCCAATGGGCGTTGCCGGAGGATTCTTAATTAAAGCTGAAGGCAAGATTGTCTATCATGCAGGTGATACAGCATTATTTAGCGATATGAGAATGTATGCTGAAGAAGGGCGTATTGACGTCGCCTTTTTACCAATCGGTGATAATTTTACAATGGGGCCAAGAGACGCACTTAAAGCATGCCATTATCTACAACCGCGAAAAATGGTACCGATGCACTACAATACATTTGACCTCATAAAACAAGACCCACACAAACTCAAAGAACACCTACCAAAAGTTGTCTATGTGATGGATCCTGGACAATCACTGGATCTGTAATGTGTGGTCGATACAGCCTTGAAGTATCCTATGATTTATTCGCAAGCCGCTATGGAATAGAAGTCGAATCAATAGAATACTCAGGTTCTAAAGAAATATTCCCAACCAATCAAAGCCCATTAATTATGAATCAGAAGGATTTAGTTCTAGGTAAATGGGGATTCTCCAATCCTTATTCATCCAAAGTTCTAATTAATGCTCGATTAGAAACAGTCAACCAAAAACCAACATTCAAAAAAGCATTCCAAGAAACACGATGCTTAATTCCAGCAACGTCCTTTTTCGAATGGGAAAAGAGTGGAACAGAGAAAGAGAAAAGAAAAATTTTTGTTGACCGTCAGTTTATTTTTTCAATGGCAGGCATCGTACGCCAAGAAGAAGACCAGCTCGTCTACTCAATTTTGACCATGGACTCAAATGAAGAATTCAAACATGTGCATCATCGGATGCCCGTAATATTACAAGCTAAGGATGAATTAAAATATCTAAATAAAAACACATCCATCAAGGATGTGCTTAGCCTATGCCAACAAAGTAATCCAGTCTTACTCGTCAGGTAAATTCAATTCAGTTTTAATTAAATTTAAGAATTTAGGTAAATGGAGCGCCCAATATTTTTCACGATGAATTTCAAAAGCATGGATATTTAAACTAATCTGACTCACATCAACTCTTGCCTTAACTAAGGCATGGCAATAATCAATTGAAGAATTTATATATTCCTGCGACAAAGACTTAGATCCTTTACCATTTTCATCAAGTCCTTCCTCTGTTCCAGTTTGGATATAGTAGAAGGATTTTTTTCTAATAGGATTACTAGAAACTGAATTGATAAAATCAGTCTTACAAAAATAAGAAGCCAAAGAAAATACGCCAAAAAACTTAAATATATCAGTATGCTTAGACCCAAGAAACGCTGTCATTAAACCACCAAGACTTGAACCACAAACAGCAGTATATTTTCTAGAACTCAAAGTAGGATAAGTTTCATCAATCACTGGTTTCAAAGTATTTACTAAAAAATCAGCAAATAAATGTCCATGGCCATTGTAATGCTGCACACCATTTATATCAATTGGAAAATCACTTAAATAAGGCGAATAATCATAGAATCTATTCTCATCGGCATGATCCACAGCCACAATAATCATTTTGTCATCAAGCTTCGTTTGCTTCAAAGCCAAAATTGCTCGCCAGCTCATACCTGAATACGATTCCTCATCAAAAAAGACATTCTGCCCATCTAACATGTACAAAACAGGGTAGCGTTTATTCGAGCTCTCATAATTCTCAGGCAAATAAATCCTGACCCGTCTTTCAGAATTATCATAATCAAACGGAAGATACAAAGTTTCAATATTGAAGTTATCCATACGCTCCTCCTTGTCATTCTATTGTATCATAGCCAATCAATATGTGATAAAATATTTAGGTACTTTGAAAGGAAAAATTATGTTAGAAATACTAAAAGTAATTTTTTACGGAATTGTTGAAGGAATCACCGAATGGCTTCCGATTTCCTCAACAGGTCACTTAATACTATTTGAAGAAATTTTACCACTAGCTCAAAATGAAGCCTTTATGAATATGTTTAGAGTCGTTATTCAACTCGGAGCCATAATGGCAGTCGTAGTTATCTACTTTAAGAAACTTTGGCCATTTATTAAACATCCCAAAACAGGGAAAACCGTTATCCGCAAAACAACCTTTGACTTATGGTTGAAAATTATTGTAGCAACAATCCCAGCAGCAGTTATCGGTCTGCTCTTTGATGACTGGATCGATGATCACCTCATGAATTGGCAAGTCGTAGCCATCATGTTAATAGTCTTCGGGATTTGGTTTATACTCATTGAAAACAAACAAAAAGGCGACTTTAGAGTCACAAGTCTTGAACAAATCACATACCAAGATGCCCTAATAATAGGTATGTTTCAAGTCATCGCCGCCGTTCTACCAGGCACATCTCGCTCAGGCGCAACAATCATCGGTGGAATCATTATCGGTTTATCTCGTGTAGTCGCCACTGAATATACCTTCTTTTTAGCAATTCCAGTCATGTTTGGCGCAAGCTTATTAAAAATCGTCAAATTTGGCCTAGTCTTTACAACCAATGAAATATTTGTTTTATTACTAGGAACATTCGTAAGTTTTTTAGTATCAATAGTTGCGATTAAGTTCTTATTAAGTTACATTAAGAAAAACGACTTTAAAGTTTTTGGATATTACCGCATAGCCTTAGGATTAATCGTTATATTATTCTTTGGTCTAATTCGATAGGAGTGAATAATTATGCTAATTGATTTAACATGCCCCAATTGTCAACACCAACAGGAATTTCAGATTTACCCTGAAATTAATGTTTCCAAAGAACCAGCCTTAAAAAATATGGTCTTTAATTTCCAGTTATTTAAAGATACCTGTGAAAATTGCGAAAAGATTATACCAGTGGCATACGCCACAATCTATCATGACTTTGACCAAAAGTTCATTGTTGTTTTAGACCCAACACGCCAAAAAACACTCACTGAAGTGAATCAAGAGTTAGAAAAAGAGTTTGGAGAACTAAAAGGGTACACGATTCGTTTAGTCCATAATCCAGACGATTTAAAAGAAAAGATTCAGCTACGGGATTCACATTACGATGACCGCTTAGTTGAAATTATTAAACAGTACTATGTCGCAAGTGCTTTAGACAAGAACCCAGAACTAAAATTAAACGCTGTTTTATTCAACCGAGGCCTTACTCACAACGAAATTGTACTCATCACAGCTGACCAACAAAAATTAAGTGCAGAACTTAATGAAGAGATACTTAATCATCTAAGCACTCTATACAAAAAGAAGATAGCAGAATTAACATTAGAAGGCGCAAACCGCATTGATGGTGTATGGGTTAGCCATGTGCTTGAAACCAAACATTAAGCAATAGAAGTCAGAAAATAAAAAAGACAAAACCCCCTAAAGTTTTGTCTATACGAAGCCATCGAGCAATCGATGGTTTTATTCACCTGTTAACACTCCAATATTAATGCATTAACAAAACAAAAGCAAGCCTTTCTTATTTCTTTCTAAAGATATTCAAACCACCAAAAGCAACAAAACCTACGATTAACCCTAAGATAAGATTATCCAATGCAACACCTATAGCAATCCCAATTACCAAACTTATAACTAAATTTGGCCCATGATTATTTTTCATAAATAATCCCCCTTGTTAGAAAAATTATAACAAAAAAACACTCACCAATGAGTGTTTGAACTTTTTAAAAAATGGTGGTTCCTGTGGGACTCGAACCCACGACCCAATGATTAAGAGTCATTTGCTCTACCAACTGAGCTAAGGAACCATTGCTGGATTATTATAAAACAATTATATGCAAAAGTAAACTATAAAAATAGATTGAATAGTTAGTTTGTTCACTATATAATTAAAGCACAATAGGAGGCACAAATATGCAAAAATGGGTATGTATCGCCTGTGGTTGGATTTATGATCCAGAACAAGGCGATCCAGATTCAGGTGTTGAACCTGGTACAGCATTCGAAGACATTCCAGATGACTGGTATTGTCCAGAATGTGGAGTAGGAAAAGATGATTTTGAATTAGTAGAAGAATAGCCATAGAGCTATTTTTCTTTTCCATAACATAAAAAAAAGACGATTCATCGTCTTGATTTAATAGATGGTGACCCGTACGGGATTCGAACCCGTGAATGCATGCGTGAAAGGCATGTGAGTTAACCGTTTCTCCAACGGGCCAAAATTCATAATTGCTTTTCTATATTACACGATAAAAAGACTAAAATCAAGCAATTATGTTAAAAATTGTGTAAAATGTGTAGGTAGGTGATGAAATGAAGTTATTCGCAAGTGATTATGATGATACTTTGTTGATTGATAATCAAATAAGCCCCAAAGATTTAAAAGCAATAGAAGAGTTTCAAGCTCAAGGAAACCTATTCGGAATCAACAGCGGTAGGCACTTAGACTCAATATTTGAGGAGTGTGATCGCTTTGGATTACGCTGTGATTTTTATATCGGAAACAACGGAACAGTTGTCTTAAATAAAAATAAAGAAATTATCCATATAAATGAATTCCCACATGAATTAGTACACGAGGTACTAAATTATTTTAGAAAGTATCTCAAAAAGGAAGTTTACTTTATTTCAGTCAACAACGGTTACCAATTTGGCCGAGAATTCTTCAACGAAGGCTGCGATTTTCTACCAACACATACAGATCCAATCGACTGGTATTTAAACAAACCAATTTCGACCATGTTTTCTCAAGTCTTAGACATCAAGAAAACAATGCCCATCGTTAACCATTTAAACAAAGCCTTCAATAACAAAGCTGTTTTTTATGGAAATGCGCCATTTATAGATATAGTCCATGAAGAAACCGATAAAGCCAGCGGCTTAGATAAGCTAATCAAAATATATAACATCGATAAAAATAATTGTTATGTAGCAGGTGACAATTACAATGATATTTCAATGTTTAAAATGTTCAATAGTTTTGTAATGAAAGACGCCAAAGACTCCATCAAATCTTTCGCTGATAAAGAAACTGAGTCAGTCGCAGCAGCACTCCATCAAATAATGTCAGGTAAATTTTAAATTAAAAGAAACAAAATGGATTTACAACAATACTTAAACGAGAGTAAAAATTCAAAGTTCAATGAAGCTTTTATAAAATTAAAAGAAGTCGTCGATAAAAACATTCCATCAGGATATGAGTGGGGATTTGGATATGGTATGTTTGGATACGATGTCCCACTAACAATCTATCCTCAAGGATATCATGTTGATTCCTCAATCCCGCTTCCATTCATCGGACTGGCTATCCAAAAACATCATCTAGCACTATACCATATGGGACTATATATGGATGACGATTTATTTGACTGGTTTACAAGTGAATATTCAAAGTTGGATATCGGGAAACTGGATATTGGAAAATCATGTATTCGATTCAGAAATCCAAAAAAAGTTCCATTTGATTTAATCGGTCAATTGATTTCAAGACTCGAAATCAATGAGTATATTAAGTTGTATCAGCAAAGTCATATCTTGTAATAAGGAATAAATCAAGTATAATTGTATTTATTGTTCAAAGAGGTGCAATATGAGAATTATTACAGACACCAGCAGTGATATCACATTAACAGAAGCCCAAGACTTAGGCATAGATCTAGTAAAAATAGCAATTACATTTGAAGATGGTGAAGCACCTCAAGGTCACTTAGAAGACTTTGAAACATTTTATCAACTTCTAGAACAAGCAAAAGAACTACCCAAAACAAGTCAACCAAGTCCAAAAGAATATCTCGATATTTTAAAAGACGCCCAGAATAAAAACGAAGAAGTGTTAATTATCACCCTATCTTCAGGATTAAGCAGCACCTACAACACAGTCTGTATATTGGTAGAAAGCTTAGACAAACCCGAATTAGTTAGAGTCATTGACTCAAAACAAGCCATTATGACCCAACGCTTACTAGTCAACAAAGCAGTTGAACTTCGAGCTCAAGGTAAATCATTACATGAGATGGTTGACGAGTTAACCGTCTTTAGGGACAAACTTCATTTGTTTGGATGTATTGATAGCTTAGTATATTTGAAAAAAGGAGGCAGAATCCCAGCCTCACTTGCCGCCATCGGAACCGTTTTAAAGGTTAAACCGATAATAGAAATAAAAGACACAGTCCTATCTAACTTAGGAACAGTTCGAGGAACCAAAGCAGCCAAAAAACATTTATGGACTAAACTTGATGATCTCGATGTTGACCTTAGTTATGGAGTTTTAATGGGATACACCGGAGGTCTACAAGAGAAAGAAGCTCTAAAGACCTATATTGAAGACACAAAAACAAGATATAAATTAGATGAAATTAAGCTTTACCCAGTCGGAGGAGTGATAGGAACACATCTTGGGCCTGGGTCAATCATCTTCGCTGTAGTCACAAAATAGCCATTAGGCTATTTTTATCTGGAGGAAACATGAAAGTATTAACAATCGGCACAAGCTTAATAACAGAAAAGTTTATCAGTGCCCTCAAACAAGTGGATGAAACACAACTTGTGGCAGTCTATTCAAGAAGCCAAGAAAAAGCCGAAGCTTTTGCTCAGAAAATGGGTGCTGCTTATGCTTTTAATGATTTATCTGAAGCTTTGCGAAGTGATTTATTTGACACTGTTTACGTCGCCAGCCCAAATACAATTCACTTTGAACAAGTCAAATTAGCCTTATTAGCCAATAAGCATGTTCTGTGTGAAAAACCGTTTACATCCACAAAAAAACAACTTGAAGAATTAATTGAACTAGCTAAGCAACGTCAATTAATGTTAATGGAAGCCATCACAACAATTCACATGCCTAACTTTAAAATTATTCAAGAGAAAATTGCTGATCTTGGGGATATTAAATTAATTAATGCTAATTATTCCCAATTTTCTTCACGCTATGAAAAATATAAAAACGGTATTGTTACCAACATATTTGACCCAGAATTTGATGGTGGAGCATTACGCGATATTAATGTATACAATATCCACTTTACGACATATTTATTCGGCAGACCTAAAAATGTAATTTATTATCCTAACCAAGGATTTAATAAAGTAGACACAAGTGGTGTACTAATCTTAGAATATGACCAGTTTAAAGCAGTATTAATTGGAGCCAAAGACAGCTCAAGTCAATCTTTTGGATTAATCCAAGGCGAGAAACAAACAATTAAAGTGCACGGATCATCACTAGGTCAAGTTGAAAAAGTAGCACTTCTTGGACCAATTACTGATGCTAATGCCAGTCGTGAAACAGATATTAGCATCGCCCAAGAAATGCATATGACCTATGAAATAGAAGTATTCAAAGACCTGATCAAGACGCAGGACTTTGAATTAAGAAATCATTATTTAAACCACTCTCTATTAGTCTTAGAAGTCTTAGAAAAGGCGGAACAATATGTCCAATAAAGTTATGACCAATAAAGCAGTTAAAGATTACATATTTTTATCCCTGTTCATCTTTGGGACAGGGTTAGGAGCAGCAACCATTATGAGAGTCGCCATTGGTGTCAGTGCTTGGGATGCATTAACTCAGAGTTTATCAGAGTTATCAAGTATAAAAATCGGTACCATGGCCATTGTCCTTAATTTGATTTGTTTAGCAGGTCAAATTATTCTTGAGAAAGGGAAAATTACAATCTATACAATTCTCCAATTGCCGATGACATTCATACTAGGCTCTGTTGTAAACTTAATTTATTATGATTTATTAGTTGACATGGTATTAAACAATTATTTATTAAAAATTGTAGTCTATTCAATTGGGCAACTAATTATTTCAGCCAGTATCGGAGGCATTATGTCAATTAACCGATTAGTTTTTCCACTGGAAGGTCTTTGTATGGTTATTTCAGAAAAAACATCCATCGAATTCACCAAAATTAGGCAAGCCGTAGATGTCATCTGTATTGGACTAGCATTTATTATTTTCTTAGTCTTTAAAACAACTCCAACCATTAGAGAAGGAACCATAATCGGAATGTTAACCTTTGGTCCTCTGGTAGGGTTATGGATGAAAGTATGGAAGCCTATACTTAATTAAGCTCATCGTTAATAGAAGGTTAAGTCTCACTTAAATAGTGGGGCTTTTTTATTTCCAAATGATCGCTCATTTAATCTGCTCAACCTATTTCATTCTTTTTTTAACGTGCATCGACTAACCCTAATAAAATAAAAAAAGACCCGAAGGTCTTAATGTGAATCATGATAATCTTTAGCGATTCGTGCGCCAACTTTTGCGTTATTGTAAACAAGTTGAATATTTGCTTCCAAAGATTTCCCTTCAGATAATTCAACAATACGAGCCAGTAAGAAAGGAGTAACATCTTTTCCTAAAACATCCTGCTCAACTGATTCATTAATTGCTTGAGCAATCCAAGCATCAATGACTTCTCTTTCTAATTGGTGCTCCTCAGGAATAGGGTTAACAACTAGATTTCCACCACTTAGTTCTAAAAGCTCCTTAGTTTTTACAAATTCAGCAATTTCCTTAGTTGTATCCATTTGTAATGGAACACCAACATCACTTGTTCTGGTAAAGAATGCTGGAAGTTCATTTGTCTTAAACCCTATAACAGGTACACCCTTTGTTTCTAGATACTCAAGAGTACGAGGTAAATCTAAAATTGATTTTGCTCCAGCACAAATAACAGTTACTGGGGTCATCGCAAGTTCCTCTAAATCTGCAGACACATCCATAAATTCTTCATAACCTCGGTGAACTCCACCAATGCCACCAGTCACAAAGAATTTAATACCTGCAAGATTCGCACAAATCATTGTCGCTGCCACAGTAGTTGCGCCAAGTGCCTTACTAGACAAGACACTTGCGAGGTCACGTCTTGATACTTTAGCAATATCTTTTCTGGTCGCAAGGATTTCTAAATCTTCAGGCGTAAGTCCAACTTTAATTTGACCATCCATTATAGCGATGGTAGCCGGAACAGCTCCTTGTTCTCTAATAATGTCTTCGACTCTGTTTGCCATTTCCACATTCTTTGGGTAAGGCATGCCGTGAGAAATGATAGTGGATTCTAATGCTACCACTGGTTTGTTGTTGTCTAATGCGTCTTTGACTTCTTGAGTCAATGTAATAAATTTATTCATTTATTTTTTTCCTTTCATCAATTAATAATTGTTCAGTAAGCTGTAAATTTACAGAGGTCGGTTGTTGAATCGTTAGGTATGAATTGGCTAAGCCATAAGGAATCGATTCTTCGGTGCTTAGATTATTACTCAATCCATAAACGACACCGGCTACGAAACTATCGCCAGCTCCTGTTACATCCACAACATGCTTCGCTTTCTTCACCTTAAATGATAACAAGTTACCTTCATTTGCGTAAATGGTATCGTCGGTTGAAGCTGTGATGATGACTTCAGATAATCCAGCAGTAATCCATTTCTGTGCTAAAGTTTGACTGCTCTCTTTGGACTTGAAGTAAGCTTGAGATTCATCGAGATTGAAAATTCCTAAAGTCACGTTTTTAAAATCACTTGGCAGGCGTTCCATCTTTGGTGCTGATACACCAACAATAACTAGTGGAATGTTAAATGTTTGAGTTATTTTGATTGTTTCATCAAGTGCATCTTTCTCAACATTCATATCAATAACCACGGTCTTTGCGAGTGCGATGGTGTCTTTGTGACTTTTAATCCATTCTCTGTTCATATATTTGGATATTTCCATATTAGCCAGTCCGACAACCAATTCACGGTTACTATCAAGGACAGCGGTATATGAACCTGTTGATAAAGAAGGGTGCCGATCAATTTTATGTGTATCGAAGATATTTTCAGCTTCCGAAAAAATTAAATCAGCATTATGATCATCACCAACCACTGACAACAGCGAGACATTCATCCCTAATCGACCACAGTTTTCGGCAATATTTCTGATAACGCCTCCTGTACTGACAGTCGATGACACAGGATTAGAGGTGTGAAGCACTATCGATTCTCTAGAAATCAATTTATAATCAACATTCGCAGCCCCGATACAAATTACTAAATTATCCTGTTCTTTTAGAAACGCAGAACTAGTATATTCTAATAGTCCTTGAGTCTCCAATTGTGTCATCAACTCTTTAGTTTCTAAGAGTGATAATTCAATCTTATCAGCAATTTCTTGTTGTTGTAACTCAGGATTATTATTTAGCAATTTTAAAATCAGTTTATGTCTGTCTGTTAACATTTAATCACCTCCAAACATATGTTGATTGTTTAATTTAAGTATATTATACTTTATTGCCCTAAAAAGACAAAGAAAAAAGCTAGAACATCTAGCTTAATCTAATAATCTTTTTTCGCCTTCTAAATCGCGATATTGTTGAACATTCTGAGTTACTTCCAAAGTCCCAATATATTCACCTTTATCATCTCTAATGGCATAGTAAATAATGTGGATAAAGATACCTGGTTTTTGAATCCAAAAGGCCTCAGAATCCTTCTTTCCTGATTTGAAATCTTCAAGAAGCGTTTCAACAGTGTTCACTGATTGAGGAGGGTGACAGTTTTGAACTGTTCGACCAATGACTGACTTTGTACGAGCAAAGATTCTGTCTTTGGCTTGGTTGAAATATTTAACTGAATCAGATGCATCGATAAATGTAATATCGACTGGTAACGCATTAAAGATTTTCTCAATTTCATCTTTATTTAAGAATCCAATGTTAAAATGGATGTTTTTAGAATCAACTTCTTTTTTACTTTGGTCCTCTTGATAGCGTTCCAAGAAAGATTTACGTTGAGGTGTCCATTTTTTATCAGGAGCCACCAACGCATACCCAATTTCAACTGAATCTTCAGCGATTTGTAGCCATTCATCCTCCGTAAACACATCAAGAACCATTGGAATTAAAATTTCTTCCTCTTTAATGATCATTTCTAATATTTCATATTCCATTTCATTGTATAAATCAACAAAGGCTTCATCATTTTCAACACTCGCCCTTGTGTCTTTAATCAATTGGCGAATTTCATCATCAACACCCCACATAACTTTAGGAGGGGCGGTGTGACCATATTTTTCCATTAATGGGAAAAAAGTATTTTCTTTTCGAGAATAGTGTTTGTCTATATCCCATAGTAGGTTAAAGTCATTAAGTAATGATTGTTTCTTTTCAGCTGTGTAATTCTCAACTTTTTCTCGCATCTCTTCTAAAAGAGTTTTAATGGCATAGTTTTCATCCTTCAAAACACGAATTGGATGACCAGTTTCTTGGTGATCAAGAGTCAGTGTATGGACATCTTCAATCGAACCTCTGAATAAAGAAGCATGGACATTACAGAGCTTCATAATTTGTTCTGTTTCCAATCCTTCTTTCATTAATTCATTTTCCATGGCCGATATTTCTTTCGAACTTACTCCATCAAAATGTTCTTTGAACTCAACTTTTACGTCAGATTCTGATTCCCCATCATGAAGTTTTAAAATAAGTTCTTTAAGTTTTCTTAAGCGTTTTTCATCAATTGCGATGTCTTCCTGACGATTATTAATTACATCACTCACAGTGTTTCCTCCTTAAATGAGTAACCTTGAGCCTCAAAAGCAGTTTTCATGGTTTCATAGGTTATTTTGTGTCGCTTAGCTGCCTTTGAAAGTGTCATAATCTTCCCAGCTGTGTTAAGCATTGCGTCATCTTTCATGTGTGTAAACCCTAAATCGACAATTATCTGGCGAGTTTCAGGATGAGTTTTGACAACGCCATAAACCTTGTCATGTAAACTGATTTCTATCATAAAGTTACCTCCGATGAACTTATTATAACTGAAATATTTTTATATGATAAGAATACTATCTTAGACAGAACGATTATAAATCGGGCTAACATGATGTCTATTTCTAAATACAATTAGATAAGTAAAGATCAGCGTAATCACATTGGTAAAGAGAATAATGTAACGAATATCAAAGACTTCACCCAGGGCACCGGCAATCAATTGACCTACAACCATCCCGAATGTTGTAAAAGTTTGGAAGATGCCATTAAAACGACCCCTCAATTCATTTGGTACATAGGCTTGAGTTGATGAAATTCGGATATTAAATGATGTGACCGCAAACAATCCGACCAAGAAGTTGAAGGCTACCATAAGTGGGAAGGGCATAAATAAATAGGTTCCAATTAAGAAGCAAATGATGGTGTATACAAACATAGCTATTTTGAATTTCACATTATTTGGAAAGACAAAGCGATAATGTAATAAACCACCAACAAAACGACCAAAGACATTAGCACTTGAGACAACCGTGTAATAAACAACGCCTAAACCAACACTCGATTTAAAGAATGGAAGCTCTAATGTATGAGTAAATGAATTTTGGAAGAGGGAGCTCATAAAGAAGAACGCAGTAATTGTCAGCAAGCCTTTTTCTGAGAATAAATATTTAATTCCTTGTTTATAATCTTCCTTAAACACATTGATTTTTTGATGCTTGACACGATTTTCAAGATGTTTTTCTTTTGCTTTGATTTGAGTTTCAAAAATGGCAGCTATAAAAAATGAAATAGAATTGAATAAAAACAATATTTCTAATCCAATTGTTTCATATATAAATGCGGCAATTGGTGTCATTAAAGCAGCTAATGGATAAATCATCGATGAAATTGAATAAGCCTTAGAAAAGTTTCCTTTTGAAATTAAGGTTGGATACAAAGAGTCATAAGCAACTTGATACACTGAGTCAATGATGCCAATAACGCTGGCTAGAATTAATAAAATAGGGTAGTTGAAAAAGTCGTTTAATAGCCCAATAAAGACAAAGGCATATAAAATACTGGAAATAAAATCCAAAGAATAGATGACTTTAATTCGAGAGAATCTGTCCAGAAAGGTACCTGCTACCATTGGTACAATTAATCGTGGTAGATTATAAATGACCATGTATATCGCAAAGGCAAAAGTTGATTGTGTTAGATCTAAAACTAAGACCCCTAAAGCAAAACCAGAGACAGCGTTTCCTAACATCGAAATAACAGTCCCTAGTGTAATAATCGTAAAGTTCTTGGTCCAAAGTTTATTCATTTTTCTACCTCGCCCTTAGTATTGTAACTTAAAGAATTCTTTTATTAATAAAAAAACACCAAAAGGTGGCTATAATTTTAATGTGGTGTGTGTGACATTAAGTACGAACTTTTGTGTTGAAACGTTCGGGTTAATAATAATCCATTTGTTTTTAAAAGTAAAGCTACTATAAAAAAATAAAAAACCAACATTTGATGAAATGGTGGTTATAAATATACAAAATGGTGCGCGTGAGAGGACTCGAACCTCCATGGTTGCCCGCTAGATCCTAAGTCTAGTGCGTCTGCCAGTTTCGCCACACGCGCGATTGCTATGACATTATAAAATTATTGAATGCCAAAGTCAAGAGGATTCTAAGAAAATGTAAATTATCTCCACTATTTACTTACAAACAGAAGTTTAAATAGTTTAAATCAAGGTTCAAACACTTGAAAGTTTAATCGCCATTAATATCGCGATTCATTTCATTACACTGTAAATTTGATATACTAGTAACGGATTAAAGTACGTTAAGCTTTTCGTATTTTCCCTTAATTTTTAGGAGGCCTATGCAAGAAATCCCCAAAGATCAAAGACAACAAGAAATTAAATATAGTTCATATATCGGGATGGGCACTAATTTATTCCTTTTTGTATGTAAATTAGTCATATCAATCATTAGTGGCTCTGTTTCAATATTATCGGATGCTTTTAATAACTTAAGCGACCTGTTTAATTCAATTGCTACATTTGTATCAGCATATCTTGCAGAGAAACCAGCAGATAAAACCCATCCCTATGGACTTGGTCGTGCCGAATACATAGCAACTCAATTAGTTTCATTCTTTATTTTATATGTCGGAATAACACTATTCTTTCAATCGATTAATCAAATTACTAATCCACAACCATTAGAAATTTCGAGTTGGGTTTACGTCATTTTAACTCTGTCGATTATTCTCAAAGGATGGATGATGATTATTAATCGACGCATTGCCAAGAAAACCAAATCAGATTTAATCGATGCCGTTGTAGTCGACTCAAGAAATGATGCCTTATCCGCTATTCTATTATTAGCTGCAATGATACTCCAACCTAGGACAAGCTTGCCAGTTGATGGAGTCGCAGGCGTCATTTTATCAATTGTGATTTTATATCAAGGTGTAGAAATATTAAGAAAATCAATGTCCAAATTACTTGGAAAAAAGCTTAGTCAAGAAATGATATCAGAAATTGGCCGAATTATTAATAAACATCCAGCTGTCCTAGGCTATCACAATTTTAAGGGTCATGATTATGGGCCCAACCATATCCATGTTTCAGTCGATTTAGAATTACCAGACACAACAGATTTGAATACAGCACATAAAATTGTGGACAGCATTGAACGAGAAATTTATCAAAGTATTAAAGTCGATGTGGTGGCACACATTGATCCAATCTCAAGCGATAAAGATTTAAACAAAGAGATGTATGAAGTTGTCAAGGAACTATCGAAAGATATATTCGACACAAAACGTATCACAAAATTCTCCTGTGTAAAGGGGCATTATCGAACATCTATTTTTGTGACATTAGATATAAAAGAGAATGAAGAGTTTAAACAAATCAAATCTGCTTTACTCGCTAAAGCAAAAAAAGATACACCTAGTTTAAGCTTTCATGTGGAATCAAAATATGGAGAAAATTATGAAGAATAAAATTGTAAAAATATTAATTTTGTTAATACTATTAGTCAGTTGTAGTTCACCACAAGAGTTAGACACTGATGAAACTGAGGTAAAATTTACATATCAAGTTAAAGAGAATATTATATTTACAGAAGGGGAATTGATTGATTTTTCTGATATTCTAGTTGGCAATTATGACTCATACGAAATTGGAAGCATCAATGAAACAATTGGTCAACATGTACTAACTGTGACACTCTTAAAAGATGGTGAAACTAAAACAATCGGTGTTCCTTACACCATCAAAGACAAAACACCTACAAGTAATTACTACTTAAAAAGTCTTGAGTTTGAAGGGTATGAGCTAGACCCCACCTTCACGAAAGAAAATGATGTTTATACAGTCACCATTCCTCGAAATTTAGTCAGTTTTACAGTCAATGCTGAAACTGATGATCCATTTGCGAGTATTACAAGTGGAACCGGAGTAGTTCAAAATCCAGGGTATGATTTTGAGCACCATATCACAATCACAGCAGAAGATAAAACTGAATTCTATTATCTAGTATTCGTTAGAATCGATGAATCTGAGTCGATTATGAATGGTGATATTGAAACTTGGAATGGCTATGACATTAATTATCCTAATTCGCAACTTGCAACTATCCGAAGTGACCATTTAACCTTGGTCAATAAACAGTATCGTTTACAAGAGTCCTATGTACCTTCAGACTTGGTTTATGTCGATGAAGAATATCAAGTATACGGAGGAGCACACCTAACCAGACCTGCTTATGATGCGTATATCGAGATGAGAAATGCTGCGAGTGGTGAAGGATTAAACTTGAAAGTCAGTACTTGTTATCGCGATTATGATTTCCAAAGAACTTTATACACCAATTATTTAAGCCAAGATACTCAGGAGGTTGTCGATACATATTCAGCCCGTCCTGGTCATTCTGAACATCAGTTAGGAACTTCGTGTGATTTTGCTTCAGGAGTGCTAAATATTGATGATTTTACAGGCACACCAGAAGATTACTGGATGAGAGACAATGCAGCTGATTTCGGATTTATTCTACGCTTTCCAGAAGATAAGACAGATATCACTGGATATACATATGAATCATGGCATTATCGCTATATCGGGATTAATGATGCTCAAGAAATGAAACGCTTAGGTGTAACTCTTGAAGAATACCTTGATCAATAGATTATATTGATTGATTGGGCACCGTATTTTGTCTATGATAAGATAGGTAAAGAAGGAGAGAAAAGTATGTCTAAAAAAGCATTAATTGTATATTTTACAACTACTGGAAACACACAAATGTTAGCTGAAAGCATTGAAGAAGGATTAGAGTTATCAGGAGCTGAGGTTGTTTTAAAAAATGTCTCAGACGCAACTTCTGATGAAGTAACAGATTATGATCTTATTGCCTTAGGTTGTCCAGCTCAAGGAACTGAAGAGCTTGATGATACAGAATTTGGGCCATATTTTGAAGAAACACTTCCAAATCTTGAAGGTAAAAACGTTATATTATTTGGATGCTACGGCTGGGGTGATGGTGAGTTCATGGAAACATGGAAAGAAATGGCTACTGAGGGTGGCGTAAATGTGGTTGAAACATATATTAATTTAGAAACACCAGATCAAGATGCATTAGATGAAGCAAAAGCACTTGGTGAAAGATTCGCTGCTATTTAATTAAATATAATTAAAAATATTTAAAAAACAAGATTCGCCTCATAAGCACATGATTATTCGCTTATGAGGTTTTTCTTTTGTATAATGAGTAAAAGGAGGATTAGAAATGATTGAACTATTAGTCACTTGCGATGAAAATTATCTAAATCCTTTACAAGTTATGTTGTACTCATTAAAACAGAATAATCAAAATGATGAATTTAGAATTTGGTTAATTCATGAATCAATCAGTGCAGAAGCAATCGCTGAATTAAGACATTTATGTCATGTATTAGAATTTAAATTAGAAACGATCCAAATTAAAGAAGACTTATTTGATAATGCAAAAACAGTCGAAAGGTATCCAAAAGAAATGTACTTTAGACTTTTATGTGGCCAAATTTTGCCAGAGTCACTGGAAAGAGTATTATACCTAGATCCTGATATTTTAGTCATTAATTCAGTGACTGATTTATGGGAGTTAGATTTACAAGGTAAGATGATGGCAGCCTGTACCCATACCGGCTTAATTGATTTCACAACAACGATTAATAAAGTAAGGCTAAATACAGACCATGGATATTATAATTCAGGAGTCTTATTAATTGATTTGAATCTAGCTCGACAATATATCAAAGCAAGCGAGATTGAGAATGCGTTAGAAAAGTTCAATCAACGCTTACTATTACCAGACCAAGACATTCTTAATCATTTGTACGGAAAGTATATTCTTGAAATCCCAGAAGAAATTTATAATTACGATGGACGACGCTTTATGTCGTATCTAACTCGTTCAATGGGAGAACATAACCTTATGTGGGTGATGGAGAATACAGTCATTCTTCACTTTTGTGGAAAACCTAAACCATGGGATTCATCTAGTGATTCGCGTTTTACGGCAATGTATTTAAACTATCAACATCAAAAAACACGACTGTTAAAAAACCTTGGATAAGCAATGTTGTATTTATCAGTAAAAGAGAATCCTATTGGAAAGGATTCTCTTTTTGTGTAAATAAGTCAATCAAGTCATTTTTAATTGTATCATTTAAATCAGTGCTAGAAATAGCGACTTGAATTGCTGATTCAGTAAATGTTTCATTGGTTAAGACTGTTTTTAATTTAGTAGGCAACTGGGTATCCATGGCATCTGTATACACTTCAACTTCGGAAATCTTGTGTTCATCAATTTTTAGAAGAATACTGATTTCACCCCAAGTAAATCTGTGACTTGTTTCAAATGAAGCATCGAATCGTGGATTTAATAGCCAATCGTTACTAGAGTATTTTTCAAGAAGGTGATCAATTGGTGGATTTTCACGAATCACATCAATCGACAACTCATAGACTTGTTGGACTGATTCAATGAGAGCTGTTTTTAATGATTCGATGGTTACATTTGGATTGTAATCAATAATATTAGTTACTCTTGAGACAACAGATTTTACACCCTTACCCTGAAGTTTTTGTCTTGAGACATTTAGATATTTTGAGAGCTTACTGAAATCAACATTGACCATTAGAGTGCCATGTTGATAACTCTTATTGTTGTGGTGATAATAAGCATGACCCGAGAATTTCTTTTCATCGATTAATAAATCATTACGACCTTTTGCGTATGCATCAATACCAAGGTTATTTAAGGCCTGAATTAAGACTTTGTTTTGCTTGTTTAAATCATAATTATTTGTACTAACTAAGAATGTAAAATTTAGATTGCCTAAGTCATGATAGACAGCTCCTCCACCAGAAAGTCGTCTGGCTAGGACGCCATCATCTTGTTGTAACTCCACAACTTTGCATTCTTTATGTGCATTCTGATTTCTTCCAATAACGACTGTATGCTCATTTTGCCATAGATAGAAAACCAAGGTTTCCTCATCGACATACTCAAAAAGAGCCTCTTCCAAAGCTAAGTTCTGATGAGGATTAAATGAATTGGAAGACGCTAATAGTAATCGTTTAATCATTATGAACCAGAATTGGATTACGCGCAGCTTTGACTTCATCGACACGCTTAACAACCGTGTTGCTAGGAGCATCTTTTAAAGCTTGAGAGTCAGAATGTGCTGTATCAACAAGACTATTAAAGACATCCGCTACATGATGTAGAGTGTCAATCGATTCTGTTTCAGTTGGCTCAACCATTAAGGCTTCTGGAACAATTATTGGGAAGTACATTGTTGGCGGATGAATGTTGTTTTCAATCAAACCTTTAGAAATATCTAAGGCAGTCACGCCTGTTTCTTTTTTAAGGTTAGCCATACTAGCGACAAATTCATGCATAAATGGAGTGTCTTTGGCTAATGGATACTTATCTTTCATTAAATGATATAGATAGTTAGCATTTAAAACAGCATTTTGGCTGACTTCTTTGAGGCCATTGCCACCTAAGCTAATTGTATAAGTTAGAGCACGAATAAAGACTCCGAAATGACCATAGAAGTTTTTCATCGGGCCAATACTTGATGGACGATTGGTTAAAATTTCACCATTTCTCACAACTGGTGTTGGTAAATAAGGCTCTAAATGACTTTTAACCCCAACTGCTCCACATCCAGGACCTCCGCCTCCATGAGGAGTTGAGAAGGTTTTGTGCAGGTTCAAGTGAATGACGTCAAAGCCTACATCACCAGGTCTATTGATACCCATGATTGCATTCATATTTGCGCCGTCACAATACATAAGTGCACCGACTGATTTCATTATTTTACTTATTTCTAAGATATCAACTTCAAATAAACCTAATGTGTTTGGATTAGTTAACATAATAGCAGCTGTTTTGTCAGTGACTAGTTCTTTTAGCTTGTTAACATCGACAAGACCTCGTTCATCACTTGGGACCGTAACAACATCAAATCCAGCCATAACTGCTGAGGCAGGGTTTGTTCCATGTGCTGAATCAGGGACGATTATTTCTGTTTTGTGTCCGCCACCATTGTCTTTTAGAAATGCTTTAATCATTAATAGTGAAGAAAACTCACCCTGAGCTCCGGCAGCTGGTTGAAGGGTAATGGCATCCATACCTGTTACTTCAGCTAATCGATCTGACAATTCATCGAAAGCCTTTAGAGCTCCTTTAACTGTTTCAGCAGGTTGAAGAGGGTGGATGTCACTGAAGCCTGTTAAGCCAGCAACATCTTCGTTGATTTTTGGATTGTATTTCATTGTGCATGAGCCCAATGGATAGAATCCTGCATCAACACTAAATATTTTCTTGGTGAGGTTTGTATAGTGCTGGATCACTTCTCTTTCAGAAAGCTGAGGAAGTTTTAATTCATCTTGTCTAGTTTGACTTAGCGTGTGAGTTGGAACTTCACTTTCAGGTAAGAAAAAACTGCGACGTCCTTCACGGCTGATTTCGAATACTAACATTACAAGACCTCCTTCACTAACTCAACCACTTGATCAATTTCGGATTTAGTATTTACTTCAGTTGCGCACCAAAGAATTTCTTGATCATTTAGTGGGTAACCTCCAAGAATATCATTTTCCTGTAGTTTCTCAAGAAGCTTGTCAGCACTTGGTACCTTGGTTACAAATTCGTAAGCAAATTCTTGGTTGTGTTTTAATTCAATACCATCTAAATTTGAAAGCTCATTTGCTAGATAGTGAGCATTTGAGACACATCTATTAGCGATATCTCTTAAGCCATCAGGTCCGACTGTGGCTAGGTATATTGTTGATCTAACTGCCATTAAGCTCTGATTGGAACAAATACTTGAAGTCGCTTTTTCTCTTCTGATATGTTGTTCTCTAGCTTGAAGAGTTAAGACATATGCACGTTGTCCATCCTTGTCCGTTGTTTCTCCAACAATACGTCCCGGAAGTCTTCTAACATATTTAGATGTTGTGGCCATAAAACCAAAGCTTGGACCTCCAAATTGAAGAGGAATACCTAATGCTTGACCATCGCCCACTGCGATATCGGCACCGACTTCTCTTGCGCTTGGTAGAATCGCTGCTGCGATTGGATTGACTCCTAAGATGACTTTTACATCTTGTTCATGACAAATTTCACTGATTGATTGAATGTCTTCAAGTAAGCCTTCAAAGTTTACTTGTTCAATATATAATCCAGCAATTTCATCGTTTAATAGTTCTTTAAGATGTTCTTGGTTGGTTAAACCATCTTTTTGATTTACAGTAATCAAGTCGATTTCGAACCCATATGCATAGGTTTCCATCACTTTTCTGACTGATGGATTAACAGTTTCCGACACCAAGATGGTTGATTTTTTTCTTTCCTGCGCCATCATCATGGCTTCAGCAGCTGCGGTGGCTCCGTCATAAACAGATGCGTTGCTTGCATCCATACCTGTTAATTTAGCCATCATTGTTTGGTATTCGAAAATAGCTTGAAGTGTTCCTTGAGAGACTTCAGCTTGGTATGGTGTGTAACTTGTTACAAATTCACTTCTTGAGGCAAGGTGATTAACGATTGTTGGAATATAGTGTCGATAGGAACCTGCTCCTCTGAAGATTGTTTTAAACACATGATTTTCATTGGCTAAAGCTTCCATTTTCGCTTTGACTTCAAACTCCGTAAGGCCTTTGTCGATATTTAGTTCTCTTTGAAGGCGTGCGTCTGAAGGAATATGTTCGAAAAGCTTTTCGATGGAATTTAGGCCAAGTTTTTCAAGCATGTGTTGTTGTTCTTTTTTTGAATTAACAACATAACTGGTCATAATATTATCCTTCTATAAATTCGTTATATTCGTCGAGAGTCATTAGATTTTCATCGAGCGTATAGTTTTCGACTTCAATCATCCATGCTTCGTTGGCATTTTCGTTCACTAGTTCTGGAGAGTCGAGTAGGTTTTCATTGACTTTAACAATTGTCCCGCTTACTGGAGAAACTAGGTCAGACACAGCTTTAACTGATTCAACATCTCCAAAAGGCTCATCTAATTCTACTTCATCGCCTACCTCAAATAAGTTAACAAAAACGATTTCACCTAGTTCTGATTGAGCAAACTCAGTAATACCTATGATGACGGTATTGTCGTCGGTTTCTTTGATCCATTCATGAGATTTACTGTATTTTAATTCCATTTATTTTTCCTCCTTTTTTCTTGAATAAAATGGTAATTTAATAACTTCTGCTTTTAGTTTCCGGCCGCGAACATCAACAATTACTTCTTGTGCTAGTTCGCTAAATTCTTTGTTAATAAGTGCCATTGCGCCGGCGTATCCGACATATGGTAACTGAGTTCCTGATGTAACAACTCCAACTTTTTCATCATCGACATAGATCTCAGATCCTTCTCTGGCGATTCCTCTATCGATTAATTTGAGACCGATTCTTGTTTGTGTAACAGTTCGTTCTTGTAACGCTTTTTTACCGATGAAGTCATCCTTTTTCATCTTCGTAAAGAATCCAAGATTAGCCTCAAATGGGCTTATCTTTTCACTCATTTCGTGACCATATAAAGGAAGCCCTGCTTCTAGTCTTAAGGTGTCTCTTGATCCTAGTCCGGCTAAAGTTACTAAATCGGTGGATAATATTTTCTTGGCTATTGCTTCTGTTTCGTGGCTGTGACAGTAAATTTCAAATCCATCTTCGCCTGTGTATCCTGTTCTTGAAATTAAGACTGTATGCCCTTGAAAATCTACATCGTTTTTGAATGTATAGTACTTTTCGGGTAGATCCTTTAAGTCCACAAATAGTTCAATGACTTCTTGAGATTTAGGGCCTTGAAGAGCTAGTAAGCCTGTTTCGTGGGAGTAGTCTTTTACTTCAATGTTGTCTGGTGCTTGTTCTAAAATCCATTTCAAATCTTTTTCATGATTTGCTGCATTGCATACAAGCATTACATGGTGGTGGTCAAAATAGACCAAGAGATCATCAATTATTGTGCCTTCATGATTCAACATGAGTGTATATTTGATTTGACCCGGTTTCATATTACTAAAATCGTTGGTTAAGAGATGGTTTAAAAAGGGTACAACTTCTTCACCCAAGAGATGTATTTCAGCCATATGTGAAACATCAAAAAGCCCGGCTTCTTCGCGAACCTTTTTGTGTTCACCGATGATTCCTAGACTGTAGTTAACGGGTAAAAGATAGCCACCAAATTCAACCATTCGTCCTTGATTGTCCAAATGAAATTGGTAAAGAGGTGTTTTTTTACTCATCCTATGATCCTTTCTTAGTTCTTAATTTTAGTATATCTTATTTTGAAGATAATTTCGATATTAATATGAAATTAACAAATGAAAATAGCCAATCAAATATTTTGAGTTAAAAGCCTCACTTTAAGCCTCGAAATATTTTATTGTATAATTAAGTTAATCAGGGAGAAACATATGAATCTTTTATACAAAAAACTCAGATTACATAAATATAAATCGATTGTTGTCAAAACATGGCAAAGGGAATAACCTTTTAAAGGATGTAGACTATTTGATCAACTTAATTATAGTCTTCATTGAAGATTTAGCGGGATGAAATATTTCCTTATTTAAAGATTGACTTTGGTGGTGACGGATTTATACTCAAGACTAAGTTGAAATTTAATCAAATGGTGTCTTATCAAAAGTTAAAGATTATGAGCATCATATCCCTGAATTCGAAGTGATTTTTAAGGATGACAAAAAGACCCTAGATTATTTTGAAAGTTTAACTCCTAAAAAAAGAAAGATATCGCAAAACAAATTTTTAGTGCTCGAAAACCTGAGACAAGAAGAAATAGGTTAGATAAGTTGGTTCAAGATGCAAGAAATAATTCATGAAATATTAGAATTCATTAAAGAACATTCAAATCAAAGAATGGCATCATATTTTAGAAGTAATGGTGCTGTGGAAGCAGAAGTTTATGGCACACCTCAAAAAGATTTAAAGAAATTGTACAAAAAGTATAAAGATCATCATGAGCTTGCTTTGAAATTGTTTGAACTTGATAATCTGGAGGCTAGGTCCTTGGCAACAATGATTAGTGACCTGGATAAGATGGATGAAGATTTATTCAATAAATGGATTAGCATGTCTGATAGTTTTTGGTTGAATAATAATCAATTAGCGGTGACGCTTGCGGGTCACAAAGATGCACAGATAGTTGCTCAAAAGTGGATCAATAATAAAGAGAAGAAAAAGGTAGATGCTGGTTTCTTTACCTATTGTTGGTTACTGGGTAATCGCAATGATGAGGAATTTTCAGATGAAGCAATAAAGAATTTACTTGAAATTGTTGAAAAAACTGAAAATAGAACACAAGGGAGGAATACTTCGTTGAAATAGTTGGTGTCTCATATCTTCCTTTGCACAAGGAAGCTGTTGATTTAGCACAAAAACTAAAAATAGAATCTGCAATTAATGGTATTAATAAAGCAACAGAAAAGGGTAGGTTGGGATTTAAACGAAACTATTTAAGATGTTAAAAACTCCTTTATCTTTGGTTTAAATTTCTGATAGTCATCTTTGTGATAGCTGTTTATCCTATCCTTAGCACCTTAATTTAAGTAAATCCGACAGCATTTAAATTGTTTGCTGACAATTGTTTTTGGTTAAAGTCTAAATTTTTATTCTTATAAAGTTCAAAACATCCTTTTTTGACTTCAACTTTTTTGAATAAAAGAATTAAAGACTACCTCTCTATTATTCATTGTTTTTGTTTCTTGAATCACCTAGAATTTGGTTAAATCGAGCGACATATAATAAGGTAAGGGGTTTAAGAAACGCATGAAGAAAAAAAGTTAAATTTTTCGGTTGATATAGTTGTTTTACTTGATAAGCAATTTTAAATGTGTATAATAAAACTACACTCAGTTTAAATGCCTCATCTAGTAATAAAATATTGATGAAAATATTTCAAAAAGAGAGAATATTCTCTTGACTTTGTTTATTTGATTTGGTATTATGATGAAGCGCTCAAACGAGAGCGTCGAGAAAATGATCTTTGAAAACTAAACAGAAACGTCAAGAAATTTGAAGTTTCACTATGTGTAAACATAGAGAAAACAATAAAAAGGATAAAAAGAATAGTCAGCGA
>DUUI01000083.1 GCA_012841625.1 Erysipelothrix sp.
ATTATCCGTCAAACAATCAATAATGACTGTGGATGACTCAGGACCAAATCCTTCATAACGAACTGAGTGATAATCATCAGTACTGCCACCCTTAGCTTTATCCACTGCGCGACTTATAACATCCGCTGGCACTTGGTTACTCTTAGCCTGGGCAATTACACGCTTTAAACTGACGTTCATCTCAGGATCAGGTACCCCACTTTTTGCTGCTAAGTAAATCTCTTTTCCATATCTTGAATATATTTTAGCTTTCTTAGCCGCAGTCTTAGCCATACTAGCAGCTCTTACTTCATAATGCCTTCCCATAAATTAAACTCCTTAATAGTTTTATTCTATCATTCTTTGTCTTCAAAATGAACGCTTAAACGCCCCAAAGTGAGCATCATTATAATTCCTAATCCAATCATACCAAAGGATAAGGGTGTCGGCTGACCCTTAGGAACAATTTCCCACATTGAACCTAACACAAACCCAACAATCAACAACATCGTTGAATTGTAATGATTATTTAGTAACCAGACTAAACTTCGAGCAGTTAACAATACGCCAAGTAAAATTCCAGCTGTTAGTGTTAAAAGAAAACTAACATGTCCCGTCTTAATTGCTTGAAGAACTGGTTCATAGATACCCATAATCATCAGCACAAAACTAGTGCTAATTCCTGGTAACACCAAAGCAACCGCAATCCCGATGCCTCCTAAAATAACCAGAAATATGTCTGGATTACGCTGTACTAACTGTAAAGTCTCAAATTGTTCTAGGCCTAATGCCGATATCATACCTAGGACTATGAGCATAACATGGCGTGCTTTAATCTCTTTATAGTTTATTTGTTTGATGAGCATAAATAAACCAACGATAATACTTCCTAAAAAGAAGTATCTTAACCAATATCCATAATTTTCTAGAGCCCATAACATGACCTGTGAAAAACCAATAAGACCCAAAAGAGCTCCAATACTTAGATGGAGCATCATTTTTTTATAGACAAGCTTTCGATTTGTTAGAGCGGTCAGAAATTCAAGTGAAGGCACATATACATTCAGTGTCATCATCATAGTTGCACCTGATACGCCTGGCACCAACATACTTACCGCAATAATAAATCCTTTTAAAATATTGATCATTTAACTATTTTATCATAAACCTCTGAAGACGACTTCATCGATGAACTCGCCGCAAACTGTTTAACATGTCTAGCTGTTTTGTTCTGATTTTGAATTGTTCCAGCTCCTCCAACACATCCCCCTGGACAAGCCATTCCTTCAATTATAAACTTATTACGTTTACCAAACTTAGCCTGTAATAAAAGCTTACGACATTCAGCTAAGTTTTCAGCTCTATCTGTATTAAATACTAAATCTGGATATTTTTCTTTCATAATATTGTCAATTGCTGCTAAAACTCCACCACTGACAGCAAAACCTCGTCCATCACTACTCGCATCATCTTCTAAATCATCAACCTCAAACGATGACAAGTCAATATCTCTGGCTTGTAACATGGAATCGACTTCTTCAAATGTTAAAACATAATCAACCCAACCTGCAAGTTTTGGTTCAGCCACTTCTTGCTTCTTAGCTGAGCATGGGCCAATAAAGACAATCACAGCATTGGAATCATCTTGTCTTATAAGCTTCGCTGTTTCAATCATTGGCGAGCTGCTTTCACTCACACAATATTTAAGTTCCTTTAGTTCTCTTTTAGCAAACTTACTCCAAGCTGGACAACAGGAGGTTGCTAAGAATGGTTGATCACCTTGTAAGACATGATGAACATATTCCTCTGACTCAACAACCGTTGTTATATCTGCTCCTAAGGCAACTTCTTTGACATCAGTAAAGCCTAATTGCTTTAAACCTGCCACTATTTGAGGATAAGAGACCTTGTCTCCAAATTGACCCACAATAGCTGGTGCGACAATGGCATATACTTCTTCTTCTTTGGTTGCGTTAACAACTTGATAAATCTCAGATTTATCCATGATTGCTCCAAATGGGCAAGACACCATACACATCCCACAGGCAACACATTTATTTGAAATGATAATCGCTTTATCATTCTCTGGATTCTTTGTGAAGGCATTGGCTCCACAAGCTGCGACACAGGGTCTTTCATTTTTAATAATTGATCCATATGGACACACATCAAAACATTTTCCGCATTTAATACAGGCCGATTGGTCAATAAAACTTAAACCATTTTGAAGTGATGTGGCATGGACTGGACATACTTGAATACATGGATGTGCTAAACAGCCATGACAAGTATTACTAACAAAATATGACTTTTCTTCACAGGATTCACAGGCACTTGGAATGACTCGTAATGCTTGATTTGGTAATTTGTGTTCCTTTAGATAATCCAAATCAAAATCACGAGAGAAACCATTTAACTCATCAATATCCCATAAATCTAAACCAAGCGCTAAACGAACTCGCTCAGACACAATCTTTCGCTCTCTTGTTACTGATTCCCGATAGGTTGGAAAATCACCTTCAATAATTACAAAAGGAATGTGATTAATTTGTTCACTACTCCACTCATCGTAAGCGGCGCTTGCGACTGCTTTAAACACCTCATTACGTAAGTAACGAATTGGTGAATCAATATAACGAATCCTCATAGAAAAGCCTCCTTCATTTCGTTATAATTTTAACATACTTAGCTACTTCTTAATAGAGCCCCATGGTCTTTTTCGAGACTTTCAACAATTAAATCGATTGATTTTGTGATTTCTGCGTCTGTAAGCGTTTTATCTTTTGATTCAAATTTTAAACTCAATGCAATACTCTTTTGATTGCCCTCAAGAACGAACACATCAAAGACACTGACTTCTGTAATATAAGGACGACCTGCTTTCTTAATACTTCTGATTAATTCATCCGATTTAATGTCATCCTTTATTACAACGGCTAAATCACGCTCAACGGTTGGGTATTTTTGTAATGGTGTAAATCGAGTTTTAGCCTTCTTAGCTTCAAAGACATTGGTTAAATCAATTTCAGCCAACATTGCTTTCTTAATATTTAATGAAGGATGAACCACACCAAATTGACCTATCACTTTATTATCTAAAGTTAAGCTAGCTGATTGATATGGATGATAAACTGCAGTGTTTTCGATGGACCGATATCCTAGTCGATTCTCATTTATCCCTAATGACACAAGGAGTGTTTCGATGAGTCCTTTCATTGTATAGAAATTGTTTTCGACTTGTTGATGAAGCCAGTGATCGCCCCTTAAACTTCCTGATCCAATAATACCTAAATGCCATGATGATTTATCTTTTGTATATACTTGAGAGACTTCAAAATACACTTCGTCTTGATTTTTATGGTCTAGGTTATATTGAAGCATTTCTAAAAGTGATGGAGTAATTTGGTCACGAACATATTGACGATTCTCACTTAATGGAGATAAAAGTTCAATTGGATCATCTCCTTTAATTTTTTTATGATTAACAAGTGTATAAGTCATGACCTGATTTAAACCTAAGGAAGCAAGTTTGTTTTCAATGCTTCGAACAATTATTTGTTCATTACTTAGCGGGACAGATTCTGTAAGTTCTAAGAATGGTGATGTGGATTCAATTAAGTCATAGCCTAAAACACGAATTACTTCTTCGATTAAATCTTCTTTGATCCATAGATCACGTCTAAAACTTGGAATCTTACATGAGATACGATCACCTATCATTTTTGGTGCTAAGCCTAAACGTTTAAAGACATCGATAACATCTTCTAAAACAATGTCAGTTCCTAATAAGTCATTCACTTCTTTCAATGAAACAGAAACAGTGTGCGCTTCATATTCAGTGGTCACATCATACTTAACAGTTTCCTCAAAATCGTCGACTGTGGCTCCTCCATACTCAACTAGGTAATAACAAATCCTTTCAAGTGCTTTTTGTGGAGCTAATGGATCCATCGGTTTGACATAGCGAGTGCTTGCGTCTGTGAATAGACCTAAGCGCTTTGATGTATTACGAATCGCAATTGGATCAAAACTGGCAATTTCAACAACAATACTACTAGTGTCATCTTTAATCATTGAATTGCCTAGGCCTTTTATGCCCCCAATACCGATTGGTAAACCTGCACTTGAAATAACTGTATCGCCAGCTTTTAATTCATATTCTTCACCATCTAAGGCGACTTGAGTTCCTTCATAATCATCGATAACTGTAATTTCATGTTGATCAAAAAAACGGTAATCATATAAGTGATTGGGTTGTCCAGTCTCTAACATAACTAAGTTAGAAATATCAACTATATTGTTTATAGGGTGCATTCCACTTCCGCGAAGTGCTTGTTTAATCCATGTAGGAGATTCTTTTATTTCTACATTGCGGATTACTTTGGCCCAAAACAATGGACAATTATCAGTTGTGCTATTTACTTTAAACTTCGTTTTATGTCCTTGATTAGGATTTTCAAAAGTTGGTCTTGAAAAAAGTTCTCTTTCAAATATACCAGCGACTTCAAAAGCAATTGCATCCATACTCATGAAATCACTGCGATTTGGTGTTTGTTTGATGTCTAAAATTTCATCATCTAAGCCTAAATAATTAATTGGGTCATCCCCTACTAATGCATCATCACCTAAAACTTCAATGCCTTCTAAGCTTTCTTCAGGGATAAATTTCTCATTAAGTGATAATTCTTTAAGTGAACAGATCATGCCCTTAGATACAACACCACGAATCGTTGTTTCTTTAATTGTAAAATCTGCAAGTTCTGCTCCAACCAAAGCAACAATAACTTTTTGTCCTTTGGCAACATTAGGTGCCCCACAGACAATTTGTAGAACTTCTTCTTTCACATCAACTTGACAGACAGATAAATGGTCAGATTCAGGAAGTGGTTCACACTCTAATACTTGACCAATGACTAAATTAGTTCCAATGATTAAAGGCTCAATCCCTTCCACTTCATGACCAGAATTGGTTAATGTATCGGCAATTACGCTTGTTTCAATATCGCTCACATCGACTAGACGATCGAGCCATTTACGACTTATTTTCATTTTTATTCAAACCTCTCAAACTGTTTTAAAAAACGGGCATCATTAGTATAGAATGAACGGATATCCTCAATACCGTATTTTAGCATCGCAACACGCTCAAGACCGACCCCAAAAGCAAAGCCTGTGATTGTCTTATCTTCAAAGCCTGCCATTTCTAATACGGCCGGATGAACCATCCCTGCTCCTAAGATTTCAATATATCCTGTATCTTTACAGACACTGCAGCCCTCACCATCACACATATGACAAGAGACATCGACTTCAACACTTGGTTCGGTGAATTGGAAATATGAAGGTCTGAAGCGGATATGTCTGTTTTGACCAAACATCCGTTTGGCTAATAATTCCAAAGTTCCTTTTAAATCTGATAACGTAACTCCATGCCCCACAACTAAACCTTCGATTTGGTTAAATTGGTGAGAATGCGTCGCATCATCATCATCTTTACGGTACACTTTCCCTGGACAAATGACACGGATTGGTATTTCACCATTGTTGGCTTCTAAGGCTCTCATTTGAATCGCTGTGGTGTGTGTTCTTAATAATAGTTCATCAGTGATATAGAAAGTATCTTGCATATCACGGGCTGGATGATCTTTAGGAATATTGGCACGTTCAAAGTTATAGAGATCAAGTTCGACTTCATCACCTTCTAAAACGTCATAACCCATTTCCATAAAGATTTGTTCAATTTCACGTTGAACAATCATGAGTGGATGGACATGGCCAAAGCTAAAATCAATCCCTGGTAAGGTGAGATCAATCTTCTCAGATGCTAATTTCTGATCCATTGCTGCCTGATTCAATACTTCTAGTTTTGCGTCATAGGCTTGTTGAAGCTCATTTTTGAGTTCATTAACCTGTTGCCCAAAGACTGGTCTTTCTTCTGGCGATAGATTTCTCATTTGTGACATTAAAGAGGTAATTTTGCCTTTCTTAGCAAAGAAATCAACATGAACTTTTTTGATTTCTTCTAAGCTTTGACTGCTTTCTATCGCTTGGATAGCCTCTTCTCTAATCTGTTGAATTTGATTCATTTTTTCCTCCATAAAATAAAAAAAGATGTGTACAGGAGCAATTTTAAAAACTGCGGTACCATCCTACTTGTTCTTTTCTTGTGTTGTAACGCACACGACACGGAAGTGATTAGCTTCTCGATAAGGTGAATTCCTTTCCATTGCTTAATGAACTTTTCAGCCAAGAGTTCAATCTCTAAATAAACAAAATGTGAAAGTACTATGCCTTATTAACGAATACGCTATTCATTATAGTCAAAAACAACAAATATTTCAACTCCTGTGAGAATTAATTATTAGTTCCGAAAATCGGAAGTTATTTTCATTTTTAGTTGTCCAACTACCTGTTACTAAAGCTTAAATATTATTTATCAATTAATATTTATGAATATTTTTGCTTTTTGTTAAGTTATTGGTACAAATTTTTGATATACTATAAGAAACAAAGAAAGGAAGACAAATGAACAAACTAGGAATCTCAAT
>DUUI01000084.1 GCA_012841625.1 Erysipelothrix sp.
ATATAAACTAATTTTACCTAGTTTTTCTGTTTCATCTATAAAATAATCAAAAGTTAAATGATATAAAACTATAAATCAATTTAAAAACCCCCAGTTTATTTAAAACCAAGGGTTTGTCTACAGTCTGGAAAAAAGACCGTACGGTCTTTTTTACATGCGCTCTGGAGCACTTACCCCAATAGTGTCTAACGCATTGGCAAGTGTAATTTGAGTCGCCCTAACTAAAGCTAGGCGTTCCTGAGTCATCTCAGGATTGTCGAGATCAATGACTTTGCAAGCACCATAGAATGTATGGAAACTCGCAGCCAATTTCTGGATATAATTAGTAATCTTATTGGGCAAACGTGACTCTGCTGCTTCAGCAACGACGGCTGGGAAATCAGCAATTAACTTCATTAAATCTATTTCTTTTTCATGAGTTAATAAAGTGTAACTATCCTTAGGTGTAAATTCAGCACGACTAAAGATAGAACTCATTCTAGCATGAGCATATTGTGCATAATAAACTGGATTATCATTTGATTGGGATTTCGCTAAATCAATATCAAAATCAAAATGTGTATCAGCAGCTCGTGACACCATAAAATAGCGCACTGCATCCACACCAATATCATCCATCATTTCTTTTAGCGATATCGCATTACCAGTTCGCTTACTCATTCGAACTTCTAAATCACCTTCCATCATTCTCACAATTTGAATAATATCAACTTCAAGAGTATCTGCATCATATCCAATCGCTTGGATCGCAGCTTTTAGACGAGGAATATAACCATGGTGATCAGCCCCAAATATATTAATTAATTTCTTGTAACCTCGATCTAATTTATTTTTGTGATACAAAATATCCGGGGTTAGATATGTATAAGACCCATCACTCTTTTTTAGCACTCTATCTTTATCATCATCAAAGTCAGTTGTTCTAAACCAAAGCGCCCCATCCTTTTGATACAAATGGCCAGCTTTATCTAAATCGCGTAGTAATGCTTCAGTATCAAATTCTGCCTTAATCGCTTTTTCAGATGTATAGACATCCATTTCAACATTGAACTCCTTTAAGTCTTCCTTAATCCGATCAAGTTCAAGCTTGACACCCTCTTCTTCAAGTACTTTAAGTTGTTTCTCTAATGACCAGTCCAGTAATTCATGTCCATGATTTTTATTGATTGCCTCAACAATTTCAATTAAATCCTCAGAATGGTAGCCATCCTCAGGCACTTGAAAGTCTAAGCCATGAAGTTGTTTATATCTTTCTAATAAAGACAACACCAGATTATCAATTTGAGTTCCACCATCATTGACATAATATTCTCGAGTCACATCATAATTAGAACGCTTCATTAACCGCGTAATACTATCGCCCCATGCGGCCCCACGAGCATGACCCATATGTAATAAACCAGTCGGATTCACTGAGATGTATTCAACATTAATCTTTAAGTGATCACCCGAGTTGTTATTACCATAATTATTTTTCTGGTTTATAACATCATTAATGACACTCGTTAAGGCTAAATTGTTGACCCAGATATTTAAAAAACCTGGACCAGCAACTTCAACCTTATCTACTAGATAACTTTCTTTGACTAACTCATCTTGTAACATCCCAGCAATCTCTCGCGGGTTATTACGAAGTTGCTTAGAAAGTCGCATCGCTAGATTTGTTGAGTAATCACCATTTTTACTATCCTTAGGTATTTCAACCATTAACATTGATTCTTCAACTTCAATACTAAGTGATTCTAACGCCTTTTTTAAGACTGCTTTTAGTTTATTTTCAATTTTATTCATCTCATATCTCCTTTTTCATCCAGCGATGAGGGGTGTGTTCATCCATCTCGAATTCACCATAACCAACATAACCCAGCTTTTCATAAAATGGGATGGCATGTTGTTGTGCATGGAGATGGACTTCATCTGCATTCAATTCTTTCATTTTTTGTTCAGCCTTTATGACTAGTTTTGAGCCGATACGTCGATGACGATGTTCTTTTAAAACAGCTAGTCTTCCTAAGAGTCCCCTACCATCAACGACTTTAATTCGAACCACACCAATTGGCTCACTATTAAAATAGGCGATGATATAATCAAAGGTTTTATCATCATCAGGGTAAAATTCAGTACTAAAAGCCTGTTCATCAAGGAACACGACTTGTCTAATCTTATCTGCATCTGTGTTTGTTTTTGTGTATTTATAAGATATCATACCTCAACCATTTTACACTATTTAGAGGTTAATGTTTATCTTTATGATAAAGATGTGTCACAATTTTATCAATATTTTCTCTTGCCCACTTATAGTCAATCACTTTTTCATTAAGACTTAGTTGTTGGATTAAATCCATCGCCTTTAAAACCAAGTTATCATACGCAAACAGTGACTGTGTAAAAAGTTGATATTTTTTATCCTTAACCACTCTAAATTCTAAGAGATCATTATTGGCTTGTGTAAAATGAACAATGGGTGTATCAATAACTCTTTGTCTAAACAACATCTTTAAGATTTCTATAACACGATCATCAAAGCCTTCTTTTAAGATATTTGCTTTTTCAATCAAATCATCCTGAGAATAGACCCATCGATTAGCCTCTTGGTTTTCATTCTTATACGCAATCAGTAACTCTGGATGTTTAATCATAATTGGATAGTCAAAAAAGTTCATAGTCTGACACATTTCACACTCTACTGAAAACAAAGTTCCATCAAGAATTTGAGGATGATCGTACTCAAGAAGATCATAAGTTAGGATGTCATGGACATGGCCACAACGATAACAACGCAATTTTCGAATCTTCATACACTTATTGTAACTTATTTGTGGTATACTTCAAAAGCACGAAAGAAGGAAATTATGTCATTTAATCAATTAAATCTAAAAGAAGAGTTACTCAGAGCAATAACCGAGATGGGTTACCAAGAACCATCACCTATCCAAGAACAAGCCATTCCATTATTATTACAACAAAAAGATGTGATTGGCCAATCACAAACCGGCTCTGGAAAAACAGCCGCTTTTGGTTTACCAATATTAAGTGAGATTGAACCCCTTCCTAATCGAAAAACTCAAGCACTCATTTTATGTCCAACGAGAGAGCTCTGTCTACAAGTAGCTGACGAGATGAGAAAATTCGCCAAATACATGGAAGGTATTCGCGTTATTTCAGTCTATGGTGGCCAAGACATTAACCGCCAAATCAAAGATATAAAAGGTGGGAGTGATATTGTTGTAGCCACACCTGGTCGTCTACTTGACCATATGAGACGCCGCACACTTCGCTTTGATAATTGTCATCAAGTTGTTTTAGATGAAGCCGATGAAATGTTAAACATGGGCTTCTTAGAAGAAATCAAAGATGTCTTCTCATTCTTACCACAACAAAGACAAACTGTGCTATTCTCAGCCACAATGCCTAAACCAATTTTAGAACTGGCCAATGAAATCTTAGATAATCCAGTTGAAGTTAAAATCAAAAACAAAACACTCACAGTTGAAGCTATCCAGCAAGTTGCTTATGAAGTCATGCCAACACAAAAGAATGACCTCTTAGTCCAATTGCTTGAACTTCATTCATTTGATTCAACCCTTATCTTCTGTAACACCAAAAAGATGGTTGACGACTTAACTGCTCATTTAAATAAACAAGGCTATCTAGCAATGGCACTTCATGGTGATATAAAACAAGAAATGCGCACCTCCATTATGAATCGTTTTAAGAAAAAACAAATTAATCTTTTAATTGCGACTGATGTCGCAGCTAGAGGAATTGATATTGATCAACTAGATGTTGTTATTAACTATGATCTGCCTCAAGAAATAGAATATTATGTTCATCGAATTGGACGAACAGGACGTGCTGGTCAATCAGGCTTAGCGATTACATTTTATTCACCACGTCAAAAGCATTTATTAAATGTTATAGAAAAAATAACAAGACAGCCTCTGACCCGTAAAGCACTGCCTAATCAAAAGGAATTATCAACATTAACCGTTGACCTCATTGAAAAAGAAGTCCAAAAAGGACTCGATGTCTCTCATGATAAAACATCTTATATTCTTAATCAGCTCATTGAAAAAGGCTACAGTAAAGATCAAATGCTCTATGGTTTACTTTCAAGAGTGGTTGAAGCACACACCTTAAAATCAATTGAACCAATTAAAACTGATCGAAAAAAATCATCAGGTAATTATACGACCATCGTCATTAACCTTGGTTCAAGACATAAAATCACACCCGCTCATTTAATTGCTGGGATTGCTGAAAGCACAGGAATAAGTGGTCGAGACATTGGTAAGATTAAAATCTCTGAACGCAGTAGCACCGTCGATATCCCTGCCGATAGAGCCAAGGAGATTGTTGAAATTGTCTCTAAAACGCAAATTGGTGGACGTGTGCCATTTGTATCCATTATAAATAAAGAAAAACGAGACCGTC
>DUUI01000010.1 GCA_012841625.1 Erysipelothrix sp.
GCAATTGGATAAATAACATGTTGTGTTTTAGGATAAAAGTCAGACAATTCTCGATCTAGTAACATAACAGCCCTAGAAATACTCTTAGGTCCAAAACGGTTTCGAATGGTAGTAATTGCTTGATCTAGGTCATAATCTAAAGGATCATTTTCTAAATCAAATAAATCAAATTGTAGATGTTTAGGGCGAGTAGATAATTCAAATAGTTTAATCCCTAAACTTCGAATTGGTCGATTAGGCTGTCTCAACTTTTCAATTAGTCTTAGAGCATGACGAGCAACATCCTTTGAATTAAGTAGGGGAGTCGGTAATTTCTGCTGTTTGGACTGAGTAAAGAGTTCAAAGTCTCTAACACTCACAGAGATACCATAAGCACAAAGGTTTTGTTGTCTTTGACGCTCACACACTGATTCAGCTAAGCGATAGACAATAATCTTATAATCATCTAATGTCTCTAAATCTCGAACCGCAGTAATACTATTACCAATCGATTTAACGGGAGATCCTTCACCATGGGTGAAAAACACATGGTCTTGGTCAATACCCCGAGAAATTTGATACAAGAGGTGACCCCATTTCTTAAATCGAAGTTCTAAAAATTCTAAACTACAATGGGCTAAATCGCCAATAGTGTAAATATTGTATTTATTTAGTTTCTTAGTCGTTTGCCGACCAACAAAAACTAAATTGTTAACCGGTAAAGGATAAATCGTTGTCTCTAAAGAATCACGATAAATTGGAAATAGTTCCTGAGTATTAGCTAAATCGGAACCCAGTTTGGCATACACTTTGTTATCACTCAAACCTACTGACACAGTAAGACCCACTTCATTTAAAATACGATCCATAATCTCACGAGCCAAATGTATAGGACTCTCAAAAAGATGGACACTACCAGTCACATCCAGCCAACACTCATCAATCCCAAAGGGCTCTATCTGGTCTGTATAATCTGCATATATAGCAGTTACTTTTTTGGAAAACTCTAAATATAATTCAAATCTAGGCGTCATTAGCTGTAGATTTGGACATTTTTGTTTTGCTTGCCATAAAGGTTCACCCGTTTGAACTCCCGCTTGCTTGGCCAAGGCATTCTTGGTTAAAATGATGCCATGGCGTTTCTCAACATCACCTCCAACCGCAAAGGGGACTTGTCTAAGTTCTGGATGAAATAACATCTCTACTGAAGCATAGAAACAATTTAGGTCACAATGTAAAATTACTTTATTCATACCTCTATCTTACTTGAATTATTTTCAAGTATCAAGTCTAACTTGAATTTAATTCAAGTCAATGGTAGACTATGATTAGATGGGAGAAGTCTATGAAAAATTTACCTAAAAGACTTAAACTATATCGACGAAGAGCTCATTTAAATCAGAATGAAGTAGCTGATTTACTAGGATATAAATCATTTACGACAATCCAAAAATGGGAAGATGGAACCTCACAACCATCAATTGATATTTTAGATAAACTCTGTGATTTATATCAAGTTCCATTCGAAGTTTTAGTTAATGGTGCACCACCCATTGTTAACATTCCAATCTTAGGAGTCGTCAGAGGTGGAACGCCAATCTATGCTAGTCAAGAAATCTTAGGAACTCACGTTGAGAATTTGTCCTTAATTGATCAAAGTGATTACTTTTATTTGAAAGTGACCGGAGACTCTATGAAAGATGCTCGAATCTGTGATGGAGATGAAATTCTGGTTCAAAGTCAAAATCAAATTGAGAATGGGCAAATCGGTGTCATCTTGGTGGGTGAGGAAGCAACCGTCAAAAGAGTCTATCAAACCAAAAAAGGAATTCGCCTAGTCCCAGCAAATGAAGACTATCAAGAATCGCAGTACTCAATACAAGAGATTGAGTCTTTACCAGTCTTAATTCTAGGTAAGGTTATTGCGAATCGTATAGATATAAAGTAATTTCTTGTAATATTCACTATTTTCTTAAATTTGATATATTTTAGAAATGAGGTGCTATTATTAGTATATGAGATAAGTTAAACAACAAATTTGAACAGAGATAAGCCAAATACATCATTTTATAAAAAGTGAGTGAAGTGATTTTTAAAAAAATTTATGGAGAATTAAATTGGTAAAATCTAACTAAAAATTTACAGAAGACCTTATTAGTCTCGATTTTATTTTTTGTTATTGGTTTTCTTTCTGTATTTCTTACACACTATATGTCAATTAAGAATAATCATGACAAACTCATCAATAGTGCAAATTATGGTAAATGACAATTTGCAACGAGTGTTGATCGCTCATTTGATGAATATCAAATAGGGATAATGTCAAAATTAGACGTTGTTGAAGTTTTGGAAAGGCAATTTGTTGTTGCCAGTTTTGATCAAGAAATGTTTGATTTAGCAAATCTCAAGCTAGTTGAAGGTCGCTTACCACAACAAGAGAATGAGATAATAATTGATATAGAATTACTATCTGCTTTTGGTAAAGATTATTATTTAAACTCTGCAATTGAAATACAAATTGGGGGTGCTTCTGTAGAATTTAATATTGTAGGATCATACTTACCAATAACAAATAACTGGGTTCCTATAGAGACTATGGGAAGCTATCCATCATTAATCACAACAGGACATGTAAGTGATGATATGTGGTATTTTGGTTTTGTAGATGAACTAGCTACAACACGAGAGATGGAAACATATTGGTTTTTAAATCATTTAAGCTATGATGATTTAAATTGGGAAAAAACAATTGAGCAATATACTTATCAAATCGAATTAGAAAAACAAGAGAAAGCTATTCAAGTAGGATTAAATGGTTCAATCTTAATACTTGGATTATTTGTAATTTTTAACGTATTTGCTTCATTTTATAATCAAATGAAACAACAGATTTTTCGTCTGAAATTAATCAATGTTTCTAGAAGAGAGGTAACGATATTTCTACTAACACAGAGCTTGTTTTATGCATTGTTGTTTTTTATACTAAGTCTTTTGTCTATTAAAGCAACTGAATTGGTATTCAATACTCTCTTTATAGAAGAAGCAATAGTTTATAATATGCGACTTATCTGGCAAAATACAGGCACTTTATGTTTTGGTGTATTTATTATTAGTTCAATTTTGTATTCCAAATTTATATTTGAGCCATTATTTGGTCAAACTGAAATTGAGAATATAAAGAATATTAGACGCAATAGAAGATTAATGCAACTTACATATTTATTTTTAATTACTATTACTTTCTCTTTGGTCTTGTTTTCTTCAACTAAGATTTTAGGATTAGATAAACATAAAATTGACCAGTACAAAACAAGAATGAGCACCCATCCTAGTTATACCCTTAGAGCTTATGATCAATGTTATCGAAATGAAACAGATTCATGCGGTTTAACTAAAGAACAGTTAACAGAAATTAAATCGATAAAAGGGATAGAAGAAATTCTTCCATTTTCTTATTCTGTAAATGAAGTCCAATTCGATACTATGAATCAATCTGAAACTTCTTTATTTATTATTTTAGATGATGAATCACTTAGTTTGCTAACGAATTCATTTGACATATGCTTTCGAATGAGTTCTTAAATGGTTCCTTGGCATATTTTACAAATCAAAATATTGATCAAAATTCAAATGAGATTCAAATATTAGGAAAGGATCGTAAATATAAATTTTCATCAGAACTTATAGAAACTAAAGAGTTTGTAGATAATGATTACAATTACAATATTTTATTATCAGATACAGATATTTTCAATTATAGCAATAATTTCATAGTTCATCATAGCTTCATGAAAAAAATAGATAAAACACCAGATTACTATCACTATGCAGCAATAAGTACCAATAACAAAGCAAATTATTATGTGACAGATCGTCAGTTGAGTAAATTTGGCACATTAGATAATATTCAATTTCATAATTTTAGAATTCAATTGCAAAGTAAAACAATTTTAGTAGATAGTAAAATACTATCTGGTTTAATTTCGTATTCAATATTGAGCACTTAGAAATTAACAGTTTATTTCTAGGTTTGATAATAATTATTTTTATTGTAATAGGATATTTAGTAATTTCAATAATATCACATAGATTAATATTTAATGAAAATCCGTTACAGAACCTAGACGAAAGGAGACTATAATGTCAATCAAAGTAGAAAATATTTACAAAACATATGGTGAAAAAGAGGCTATAGTTCAAGCATTAAAAGGTGTTTCTTTTCAAATTGAAGAAGGAGAATTTGTAACCTTAATGGGAAGGAGTGGTTGTGGTAAATCAACTCTACTTCATATTATCGCTGGATATCTTCAACCTACACATGGCAAAATTTCATTTGATGGTACTAATTTTACAGGGTTAAATGAATCTGAGAAGAATAATTTTAGAAAAGAACATATCGCTGTAATCTTTCAGTTTTTTAGTTTATTTCCAGATTTGAATGTTTATGAGAATATTCAGTTTGTATTAGACTTAAATAAGAAAAACAAGAACAAAGATGAACTTCTCGATTTATTAAAATTACTAGGAATTGATGATAAGATTAATAAATACCCAAGTGAACTTTCAGGTGGGCAACAACAACGCGTAGCTATTGCCAGAGCATTGGTATTAGATCCTAAGATTATTATTGCTGATGAACCTACAGGAAATTTAGATTCAGAAACATCAGAAGAAGTGTTAAATTTACTTCTTGAAATGAAAGATCGATTCAATATAAGTATACTTATGGCCACTCATTCACAAGAAGTTGCATCTTATGCTGATCGAATTATATTAATGAATGACGGTCAGATTAGTGATATTATTTATTCTGATAATAAATAATGTATGGATTAACCAAATATAAGATTCTTTTCATAATAAGAGTGAGTCCTTACCTTTAAAAAACAGCTGATATTGTGTATAATAACCCTTGTGAAAGAGGTCTAAATGTTTCTTAAACGAATTGAATTACAAGGCTTTAAATCATTCCCAGATAACATCGTGATAAATTTCAATCACGCCATAACCGGGATTGTCGGACCAAATGGGTGCGGAAAGTCAAATATAACTGACGCAGTCAAATGGGTCTTAGGGGAACAAAGTGTTAAAAACATGCGTGGTTCAAGTATGAGTGACGTTATTTTTTCTGGTTCTCAAAGCCGTAAACGTGTCAATGTCGCAACAGTTTCACTCGTTTTTGACAACAGTGACCAACGCATCGACACAGATTTAGAAGAAATAGAAATCACCCGTAAACTACACCGTGAAAGTGGTGAAGGTGAATATTATATAAATAAAAAACCAGTTAGACTTAAAGATGTTCAAGACTTAACCTTAGAATATGGCTTAGGACGAGACTCTCTCTCAATCATTTCTCAAGGTACTGTCAGTCAATTTGCTGATCAGAAACCAAGTGAACGTCGAGGTCTTTTTGAAGATGCAGCAGGCGTAACCAAGTATAAAAAGCGAAAAATCGAAGCACTCTCTAAATTATCAAGAACCCAAGATAATATCGATCGTTTACTAGACATTGTTAACGAACTTGAAAAACAAGTGATCCCATTAAAGAGAGCAGCCAAAAAAGCATTATTATATCGTGAGAAACAAGGACAACTTCAAGAAATCGAAGTAGCAGTCTTAGTTAAAGAAATTGAAAAATATGCCAATGATATTGAAACTCTAAAAGAATCACTCGAAGACTATGATCAACAAATGGTTTCAATGGATGCACAATACAATGTCAATGATCATAAGATTTCACTCAATCGAGAACAATTAGACGAACTTGACTCTATCATTCACAAAGAACAAGAATCGTTAATGAGCGTTATGAAAGACATTACCCGTCTTGAATCACGAAAAACTGAATTAGACGAGAAAAGTAAATATGTATTAGAAGTCGGTAATCTACAAGAAAGAACCGCCGAATTAACCAATCTAATGAACCAAGCTTATGCTGAGTTTTTAGATCGTTCAAATCGTTTGAAAGATTTAAAAGCCGAACTCGATTTATTGAATCAACAGAACTTAAAGAACTCAACCGACATCGTCGAATTTAATAGTCAATATGAACAAGCAGTGGCTCGTTTAAATCAATTAAAAAATAGACGCAACAATCAACAACAAATTATCGATCGTCCATTTATTACCCAAGCAGGTGTTCAAGCTATTCTTCAACATAAAAATAATTTAAATGGAATACAAGATGTCGTCGTTAAATTACTCGTAGCTCAAGAAGGGTATGAACAAGCTATATCAACCTCATTAGGTGGCTCAAGTAATCATATCGTGAGTCACGATGAAGAAGCCGCTAAAAATGGGATACGATTCTTAAAACAAAATAGAAGTGGACGAGCAACATTTATCCCACTCTCAGTCATCAAGCCAAGAAATGTCTATGATGATGATTTAGTCGTCGCAAAAAGTGTTGACGGTTTTTTAGGCCTAGCCTATCAATTTGTTGATTACGATCAAAAATATGAGAGACTCGCAAAAAACTTACTAGGGAATGTCTTTGTCACAGAAACCCTAGATCAAGCCAATACCTTGGCTCGTTATTTAAGATATCGTTATAAAATTGTCTCATTAGAAGGGGATATATTTCATATTGGAGGAACTATTTCAGGGGGGCAACAACGTGAAAACACCTCATTAATCATGGCCCAAAAAGAAATTAAAGCACTAGACGAACAAATTGCTGTCATCCAAAACCAACTTATAAGCATTGAAAACAAACGTCAAGCCCTAGACACAAGAAGTAAAGAACTCAGTTCACAAGTCCTAGAAACTCGCTTAGGACTCGCTCAAATCGAACCTATAGTTGATGTTAAACAAGGAAAATATGAGAAACTAAAAGCTGATTTAGAACTTCTAGACCCAACTGAAGTGGTTGAATTAAATGGATTTAAAGACGACATGATTGACGAACTGAACCAAGCGTATCAAAAACGTGATAATTTAGTAAACCACATTTCGCTTTCACGCGAACAACGCTTACAACTTAACTCTGTACAACAAGGTTTACAAGTCGAAAATACAGCCCTAAGAAAAGAACTCAATCAATTACAACAACAATCATCAGCCCTAAAAGTAAGTGTTGGGAAAGCTGAAACATCCATAGAAAACTCTATGAACCGCTTAGCCAGTGAATATCAAATGACTTTTGAATACGCGAGCTCATTAGAAAGTGATGTTGATTTAGCATCAGCCAAAGACTTAGTCAATGAACTACGCTATGATATTAATAAGCTCGGTTCAATTAATATGAGTGCTCCAGAAGAGTTTGAAGAAGTTAACACACGCTATGAATTCTTAAGCAATCAACTTAAAGAACTCCAAGTCGCAAAAGACGATTTATTAACATTTATCAACGAAATGGATGAAATTATGACGATTCAATTCAAAGAAATGTTTGATAAGATTAATAATGAGTTCAATGATGTCTTTACCACATTGTTTGGAGGTGGACGAGCTAAACTAGTCCTTGAA
>DUUI01000085.1 GCA_012841625.1 Erysipelothrix sp.
AAGGGGCTGTAACGAATAAACAGTCCAAGTAATAAACAAAAAGCCAACGAATCGGTAAAAGATAAGTTGGCTTTTGTTATAATTGTTTTATGCAGAAACAATCATATTTAGATTATAAACCAGTTCAACTGAGTTTACCAGTTCGCACCGAACATTTAATTGATAAACATGATCCTGTTGTTAGTTTTCTGGAAGTAGTAGGAGGTTTAAACCTAAAGAAATTTATAAAGACATCTCGAAAAGGACGACAACAATATGACCCAGAAATGATTTTGAGGATTATTTTATTTGGGTATATGCAGAAGAAATTTTCATTAAGAGAACTTGAAGAAGCATGTAAAGTGGATATCCGTTTTATGTATTTAGCTGACAATCAAACACCAAGTTTCATGGTCTTTCAACGATTCATTCAAGACAAACTAACCAAGAACCTTCCGGATATTTTTTATGAAATCAACGAGTTTTTAATTCAAAAAGAAAAGATTGATACAACCAGTCTTTATGTGGATGGCACCAAGATTGAGGCTAACGCAAATAAATTTAGTTTTGTATGGAAGAAGGCAGTTTTAAATTATCAAGCACAATTATTCATAAAAATAACAAAAGAACTGAATCAAGTCAATAAACTTTTGAATCGTACATTTGAGATTAAAGAGCAGTACGATTCTCTTGATTTATCCGAACCGATTGTAGCGTTATTGAGCACCATTGATCGGATTGGTGTTCAATTTGTTGAAGGTAAAGGGAGTCGAAAAACCTCTTATCAAAGGCTTTATGAGAAATTAGTTGAGTTTCAGTTAAAATGTCGCGAGTACGAAGTGAAGCTTTCCATTTGTGGAACAAGAAACAGTTATTCTAAGGTCGATCATGATGCGACCTTTATGCATGGAAAAGAAGATTATTACAATAAGACAGGGATTTTCAAAGCGTATTACAACATCCAAATTGGCGTGAGTGATGAGTATATTCTTCATTATGGAGTTTACCCTAATCCAACGGATACGAAAACATTCATTCCATTGATGGACTCGTATTATGAGCGTTACCAAGAATATCCTAAGATTCCAGTCGCAGATGCTGGGTATGGAAGTTACGATAATTACCTTTATTGTGTGTCTCATCAAATGACGTTAATGATGAAATACAACATGTACAAAAAAGAAAAAGAGAAACAATTTCTCAAAAATGAATTCAAGATAAAGAATATGAGTCATGAACATAAAAGATTAATTTCAACAACTGGAGAAATCTATCACTATAGTCATGATTATACTAGCCACCAGGGGGTCTATCCTCAAATCAAAGAAGTCTATCTTCATCAGCCTACAGAACACTCGCCATCAACTTGTCCAAAGAGAATCACACGAGATATCGTGTTACTTGAGCTCCAAGAAGAGGCTAAAAAGAATCTTGAAAGTGAAGAAGGAATCGACTGTCGAGTCCAGAGATCCATTCAAGTTGAAGGTACATTTGGTGACATTAAACATAATTGTGAATATACTCGATTCCATCGTCGAGGAAAAAAGAATATAGAAACAGAGTTTTTGTTGATAAGTATTGGTTATAACTTAAGAAAATACCATTCTAAGAAGTTACAAAAACTTAATTAGGTGTCGAACCAAAATGGAATACGATTCATTATACAAAGTTGTTTTAATGCGC
>DUUI01000011.1 GCA_012841625.1 Erysipelothrix sp.
ACACATCGCATGAATGATGGAGATGAATTGTTTGATTGGTTAGTAAATTTTAAAGCAAAGAAACACTCTAATTCACTAAAACAACAAGCTAGACAATCCCATCAACCGAAAGTAAAGAAGTAGAGCTAGTTAAAACTGACTAGCTCTTTTTTGAGTTATAAAGAAATGGTTGATTGGTTGAAAAATAGTTTATTCTACTTTTACATACACTTGGACAGAAACCCCACCTTTAATATCCCAAATAGCATATACTTTATCATTATCATGATACAGTTTTGGAAAGCCCACATGCTCATTATCTATTATTTTTTGATAATTCTTAGCTTCAAAATCGATTGCATAAATACCTTCTCCACTCTCATATAACAAGTAATGATCAAAAGTTTCGACTCTAGTGATTTGGTTGTCAAAGAATAGTTGTTCGGCTTGCTCATTGTTTAAATTATAGATATAACTACTAGGTATCAGACGTTTGATACCTGGAAAATTGGCATCTGCTTGCTCTGTCTCAGGAATTTTAGTTAATATGACATAATTTGTCATAAGATTAGGCACAATTGGATCAGCTTTAACTTCACTAAAATGTAAATGTTTTAATTCTTCTTTGTCTGTATCATAAATATGAAGTCTTGACTCAAATGAATTGACATCACTAGTAAAAACATAATTATTGGAAGTACCAACGAATGATGAAGATTGAAAACACAGATCATCATAACGTTCTTCAAGAGGTTTTTCAAAATCAACAAAACAACTGTGCCTGAACAAAATGGTCTTTTCTTTAAGGTCATACATGTTTAAGGAACTAACATATGTGTAGTCTCCTTCTTCATTCATTTGTAAATCTTTTCCAATATAATAAATATTATTATTGTTTATTGTGAAGGTTGGAGCTTCGTTAAACCATAAGACTACCTGTTGGTCAAAAATCGTTTCAACTCCATTTACTTCATGTACCACTTCGTAATTAGTACCGTATCCTTCAGATGATGCTCTTTTAGAGTAAATTAGATCCTCTCCAAGTAAAACATAGTCCCAAACTCGAACCCCTTCAAATGTCTTAATCGTATGATATTCAAGTGTTTCTATATCAAAATATCCAATTTCTTTAGTATCAGGTACTTGTAATTCTGTTGGCTCATATATTGAAACATAAATTTTCCCATCTATCATTCTATGAATATCGATATCACGTTCTTCTTCTATATTAATATTGAAACTATTTTCTAAAGTGATTACCGGTTTACTAGTCCACTGGTCCCTATCAACTAGATTCTTAAAGTCAATACTAAAATGACTATTATTAAAGTCGCCTTGAGTCATAGGTTCATCCGGTTCCAAATCTTTAGGTGGTTCTTGATTATCTGTTATCTCAAGTTCCAAATCTTTAGGTGGCTCTTGATTATCTGTTATCTCAGGTTCCAAATCTTTAGGTGGTTCTTGATTATCTGTTATCTCAGGTTGATTGGGTGGTTCATTTTGCCGATCCAAAGAATTCAATACAAAGAGAATAATGAATAATACTACAATTAATAATGATATCAAATAGAAAGCTTTCTTGTTTTTTACCATATATACTCACCATTATGATTCTTAATCGCATTTGTTAATAAAGCTCTTTCGTTTTCAATTTCTTTCTCATAAGTTTTGTAGATTTCAATTGATTCAGCATTCATTTGTAAGCTTTGTAAAAAAGCCAAGCAAAAAGTTAGTATCAAAAATAAAACAATCTTTTTCAACATATTCCCCTCCTTAAAAAGTTTATTTTTGGATAGTGATTAGCTTGATATACTTGTTTAATTGTAAATATTATACCACACATTATCGAAAAAGTCCGTATTATTGTGAAAAAAAAAACAATATCGCTCTATTATGTTGTTAGGGATTACAACAACACATAAAGCAGAACACTATGGAACCAGTCAATTTCATTAGATGGAATTGTTGTGGCATTAATGACAGAAATTAATTTATATACATTAGGAAATACCCCACCTTCTGTTATTCTTTATTTTGGGAAGTGGTGTTAGTAGGGTAGCTAATAAAGTAAAACTATTTAGTCTTAGTCTAACGTTAATTCTTGGTTTCTCAATTCTTCATTAATCGCATCATAATTGTTTTGATCAAAACAACACAATATTATATCTAATTGGTTGTCTTGTGACAGCCATTTTTTTATCGCACCAACAGCAACTTTTGCTGCTTCTTTTATGGGATATCCGTAAACGCCTGTTGAAATTGATGGAAATGCGATTGACTTTAAATTATTCTTAACTGCCAAATTTAGTGAATTGATATAACAATTCTCTAATAAGATACTATCATTTTCAGAGTTTGAGTAAATTGGTCCAACAGTGTGAATAATATATTTAGCTGGTAAATTAAAGCCAGGAGCAATCTTTGCTTCGCCTGTTTCACAGCCTCCTAAAGTTTTATTGAACTCTAGTAATTGTGGTCCAGCTGCATTGTGGATAGCTCCATCAACACCACTTCCGCCTAATAAAGACTTATTGGCTGCATTAACTATTGCGTCAACTTCTAATGTTGTAATATCTTCAATAATTACTTTTAGCATCTTATGTTTTTCTCCATGTTCTAGGTGAAAATAAAATTAACATTGGTAAGATTTCTAGACGACCTGCAATCATACCAAATGATAAGAAGAGTTTAGATACATCATTTAAACCACCAAAAGAAGATGCTGGGCCTACAACTCCTAAGCCTGGGCCAATATTATTAAAGGTTGCGGCAACAGCTGAAAAGGCTGAAATAAAATCATTTACATCGAAAGAAACAATTAAGAGTAATACACTAAAACATAAAATGTATAAAAAGATATAATTAGCAATGACTCTTAAATGATTAGACTCAATTGTTTTGTTATCAAAAATAACTTTTACAACTCGTTTTGGGTTGTGCGTTCTCTTTAATTCAGCAAGCGCTGATTTAGTAATAATTCCGATTCTGGATACTTTGATCCCTCCAGCTGTTGATCCTGCCATTCCTCCAATAAACATGAGTAATAATAAAATAATATGACTAAATAATGGCCAAGAATTAAAATCAATCGTTGAATATCCGGTTGTTGTAATAATTGATGATACTTGGAAGAATACATGTCTAAAGTTGTGAGAAACACTCTGATAATGAATTGTAAGATTTCCCATAATCAAGATAATCGCAAGTGCTACTATACCTAGATACCACTTTAATTCTTCACTCTTTAAAACATCTTTTGTTTTCTTTGCTAGTATTAAATAATATAAATTGAAATTCACACCAAAGACTAACATTCCAACTGAGATAACCATTTCAAGGTAAGCTGAATCATAATAACCTACCGATGTATTCTTAATCCCAAATCCACCTGTTCCAGCAGTACCAAAGGCATGAAGTATTGAATCAAACACTGGCATTCCTCCAAGGATTAATAAAAGTATTAAGACGGCTGTAAAAATTAGGTATATTGTATAAAGGATGCGTGCTGTGGATCCTAGCTTTGAGACAATTTTTCCAAAAGTGGGACCAGGAACTTCTGCTTTCATTAAATGAATACTATCATTGTCATTTTGAGGAAGTAATGCTAAGGCTAAAACTAGTACACCCATCCCACCAATTAAATGTGTAAAGGATCGCCAAAATAAAATTGAATGTGGTAAAGCTTCAATATTACTTATAACGGAAGCACCGGTTGTTGTAAAGCCTGAACTGATTTCAAAAAATGTATCTATGAAACTAGAATAATGACCTGAAAAGAATAATGGTAAACCTCCAAAAAAACTCATTAAAATCCAAGCTAATGAAACTATCACAAATCCTTCCTTGGCATAAAATGTTGACACTTCAGATTTTGGTCTGGTTAAAAAAAATGAAACAACTAGTAATAAAACAACCGTGATTAAAAAAGCTTGAGTATTTAGCCAAGGTTCTTTGTAAATAAAAGTAACAGCTATTGGTATTAAAAGTAATAAAGCTTCTAGAAAAAGTAATCGTCCTAGAAACTTTGAAATCATTTTATAGTTCATACTAGAATCTCATCAATATCATGTAAGTGATGCTGGTGACTAATCACGATAACGCGATCATTTGCTTTTAAGGTATCATTTCCGGTTGGGAAAATAATTGAATTGTCGCGAATTATATATGCAATTAAGATATTAGGTTTTATTTGTAATGTCTTTAAATCATGTCTGCTGACCAATGAGCCATCAACCACTTTAAATTGTAAAGCTTCGACCTCATCACTCACAATAGTATAAAGTGCTTCAACGGATGAACCTTGTGTATTCTCGAGGGCACGAACATATTGAACAATCTTATCAGCAATTAATCGTTTTGGTGTAATGATTGACTGTAATCCAACTTCTTCAACAATTTCTAATAATTCAGTTCTATTAATCTTTGTCACCCGTTTTTTAATTCCAAGTGACTTTGCAACCATTGAAATGATAATATTCTCTTCATCAATACCTGTTAAAGCTAAGAGTGCATCATAATTGCGAGCCCCCTGTTCCTTGAGTGTTGATAAATTTGATCCATCAGCTAAAACAACTTCAATTTTTGGGAAGTTTTCACTTAATTCATCTGCGACTTTTTCATCAATTTCTAAGACTTTGATTCTAACTTTAGACTCTTCTAATAATTTAACGATGTAATTAGTGATTTTGCCTCCACCGATGATGAACAATGACGATATCTTTTCGTTATCTTGACCATTTTCTTTATATAAACGGATTAGTTCCAATAATGGACCTGTAACAAATAGATGATCTCCTTTACAGAGTTTGTGTTCTCCCTTTGGAATAAAGACTTCATTTTTATGTACAATGGCACAAACAATTAAATTTGAGTAGTGGCCTCTAAATGAAGCAATTGTTTTGCCTATGTATTGAAATCCTTCTTGGATTTTCATTTCAACAATTGGAGCTTGAGTTTGATTAAAGGTTTCAATTGAATCTGCGAGTGGAAACTCAATTAATTCAACACAGCTATGTGCTGCTTGAAGTTCAGGGTTAATAAACAAATTAACTCCGAGTGATTCCCTCATCAAATCACTTAAATCAGCATAATCAGGATTACGTACCCGAGCCACCGTATTCTTGGCTCCTAGTCGTTTTGCTAGGACCGCCGCAATCATATTCATTTCATCATTTTCAGTGACTGCTAAAAAGATATCGGCCTCTTCGACACCTGCTTCAATTTGGACTTCATAGGATGCACCATTTCCTAAGACGCCTCGTATATCATTTTCATTTAATACACTGTTAAAGCGATCTTCATCTTTTTCTAATAATGTAATATCATGATTATCTAGTGATAGTTCATGACATAGTGCTTGTCCAACTTTTCCTGCTCCGAGTATTAGTATATTCATAGCCTCTCCATTCACAAATATAATAGCATATAAAACAACACTAAGTTAAGCCTAATTCTTTCAAAAAAACTCCATTTTCATGGAGTTAATTTATTAATACATCCCAAAACTTGCGAGCCAAGCAATGATGACCGCAATGGGTCCTGTAATCATTCTTGAAAATAATACAGCTGGCACACCGATTTCAACAGTTTCTGGTTCAGCTTCTGCTAAAGTTAAACCGACAGGAATAAAATCAGCACCTACTTGTGAGTTTATGGCAAATAAGGCTGGTAATGACATTGTTGGATCAATATTTCCATTACCAATTTCAACACCAATCAAAACACCGACCACAGAAGCAATGGCTGCTCCAGGTCCTAAGACTGGTGAAATAAATGGAATTGCACAAATAAAGGCTAGGATGACCATACCAACAACATTACCTGCTAATGGTTTAACTGCATTGGCGATAATATCACCTATTCCGGTATAAGTAATTAAACCTATGACCATTGAGATGAATGCCATAAATGGAATAATATTCTTAAGGACAATATCAATGGTGTCTCGGGCTGCTTGATAGAAAATACCAACTACGCCACCAACTGAGCGTCCAATTTTATTAATGAAGTGAACTAAACCATTTTTATTAGCTGGTCTTGATGCTCTAACTTCAGCTTTTAGTTTGTCTATTTCAGCCTTCTTTTCTTCTCTTGAGACTAAAGGGACTTCTACAACGTGTTCATGTTCAAGTTTTACAGTATCTACAGTGACGCCTGAGACAAATATATCTTCTTTCATGAACTTCATCAAAGGCCCTGAAGGTGTTATGGCATGGACATCAATTGTATTAACACCTAGCTTTGGATAGACACCACATCGTGCTGTTCCGCCACAATCAATAACGGCACAAATCATTTCACTTGGTTCTACTTTTGAATTAAAACCATCAATTGCTTCAACATTTAATAAATCAGCTATTTTTTGAGCGACTGGATGAATGCCTCCACCAGTAATTGATGCGACAACTTTTAACGTTTCTGTTTCGCTAAGAAATAATGGGCCACCCCATCCATTTTGTCCTTTTTCAACTTTAACAACATTTTTAGGCATGCTAGTTCTCCTGCTCTTTCCACATAATTTTGGTCAGATATTCAGTCACTACACCTCTGATTAAAATAACGACAATTCCGACTAAGAAATAACGAATGGCTAAAGGAGCTAGTGACAGCCCTAAGGTTGTAAGACCTGATGAGATTCCGGCCCACACAAAAAACTCTCCTGCATTGGCGTGTGGAAACAATCCTAAGATTGGGTGCACAAATGACACAGCTGCATCATAAAATGCTGGTTTTTGTTTCTCGGTAACAAATTTACCAAATGAGAAACACATTGGATTAGTTAAGAAAAATACTGCTATAATTGGAAATAATGTATAACGCAAGACAATGTTTTTGGTAAGTTTCTGAGCAAATTTTAGAACTCTGTCTTCACCGACTAAGGCAATGATTGAGTTAACGAAAGTCATTAAGACAATTAATGTTGGCAATATACCAGTGATTAAGCCAACTAGATTTTCGCCACCTTTGTTAAAAATACCTATAAAACCTTCAGCTAAGTTAACTAAAAATTCCATAAATTCCTCCTTCTATTGGTCGTCTCGTTTCTCTTTTTCTTTGTTGATGTTGTCAACTGCCATTTCAAATGCACTAACAACTCGTTTTGATTGTGTGCTCAGTTTCTCTCTAGCTTGATTGATTGTTAGTCCAAAGTAGTCTGATTGTTTCTTGAATCGAGCCATAACACTGATTCCTTCTAGGAGTCTAAAGTCTTTGATCAAATCATCAAATCCTACGACAAGAACTAGAATGACACCTTTGCCTAAATTAAATCGAGCTTTCTGAATTCCTGAACCAAGATAGCCAGTATTGGTCTTCTTAATATCAGAAAATTCTTTGGTGATTGCGATATTTTGTCTGTAAGTTAAAAGAGCTTGGACAAACAAAAGAACCGCAAAAATAATAAAGATGGAACCATAATTAGTTTTATCAGGCAAATGACACACCTCCTCACTAGGTTTAACTACTAAAAACCTAAGGTACTAGTCAATGGACTGCACTTTTTTTATATTTTTTTAAAACAAGTGAAATGCAACAACAAAATATTAATCAAAACTTGACTTCATAAAATGATTGTACCTTAAAAGCCACGTAAATAAAAGAAGTTTTTGAAAGATGTTATTATAGTAATTATAAAGCGATGATAACCAAATTGGTGTACAATTAAGTCCATAAATAGAAAAAGAAAGTTGCAGGATAGAAACTCAATGAATAAGATCCACTCTGATATTATCACCATAGGTGACTTAGCCTATTTAGATGATTACAATATATTAATTCTCTTTAATGAAAGTGCACCTGATGAACTTAAAGAAGTTTCAATTATTCATACATTTAAAAATGAACCACAACAACAAATGCTACAAATTGGGAGCAAGATTCTTTTTAATGAGATTGAATATGTCGTTGAAGAAATTGGTACTAAGGCTAATGAGAATTTATTTCAGCTTGGGCATGTATCACTGTACTTTGGATTAGAAGAAGGAACAGATTTGATGCCAGGTTCAGTTCTGTTAAGTCCTTATGTCAAGCCTGAAGTAAAAGCTGGAGATACTATCACTTTTATAAAATAAGTTA
>DUUI01000012.1 GCA_012841625.1 Erysipelothrix sp.
AAGTAATAACTAATCTTGACGGACATGTTGTCTTTAACAATGTAGACTTCAGTTATGTTCCAGAAACACCAGTCTTAAAAGATGTTAGTTTCTGGGCTAAACCTAATCAGAAAATCGCAATTGTCGGCAGTACGGGTGCTGGTAAAACAACCATTACTAACCTAATCTCACGTTTCTATGAAATACAAGATGGTGATATTCTCATTGATGATATACCAATTGAAGAATTAAACCGATACAATCTACGAAAGCATATCGCCATGGTTCTTCAAGATACGCATTTATTCACCGGAACGATTATGGAAAACATTCGTTATGGAAACCTAGAAGCAACCGATGAAGAATGTATTGAAGCAGCAAAACTGGCAAATGCGCACCGCTTTATTATGAACTTAGAACATGGATATGAAACTAAAATTCGTGGTGATGGTGAAGGCTTATCCATTGGTCAACGCCAATTACTTAATATCGCCAGAGCAGCTGTCAACAACCCAAGAATCCTAATTCTTGATGAAGCGACATCATCAATCGATACCAGAACTGAGGAAGATGTTGAAAAAGGAATGGACAAATTGATGGAAGGACGAACCACTTTCGTTATTGCGCACAGATTGTCAACCGTCCGAAATGCGAATGCGATTGTCGTCTTAGAAAATGGTCAAGTTATTGAAAAAGGTGACCATGATGACTTAGTTGCACAGGGTGGTCGATATGCTTCACTAGTTAAACAGCAAAGTAGTTCAGCATCATAATGAGAATCGTTAATATTATCATTTTATATAACCAAGACTATTCCAAAGTACTGATGTGTTTACGCCAGAAAAATCCATACAAAGGTTTATATAACTTTGTGGGTGGAAAACTAGAAGGTAATGAAACACGATTAGAATCAGCTTATCGTGAACTTCACGAAGAAACAGGCATCAGTCCTAATCAAGTAGAACTTAAAGAAGCCATGTCCTTTGTCTACCACCATTTGGATTATGAATTGTTTATAGCAATGGGAAGTGTTGATGAAAAAACAAAAGTTGTAAGTGAAAAACATCCATTAGAATGGATTGATGTAACAGAAAACTTTGAAGATCGAAGTCGCTTTGCGGGTGATGGAAATATTCAACATATGCTGGATGTCCTAAAATATAATGAATTTAACTTTGATTAAGCGAGTAAAATCGCTTTTTCTATTTTAGAAACGCTATTTATTTGATAGAATAGAGCATAGATTAGGGAGTGATTAGAATGAAACAAGTCTTGATTACTGGAGCAACCTCTGGATTCGGATTAGAATTTACTCATTATTACGCAAGCCGAGGCTATCATGTCCATCTACTAGGAAGAAACAACAATAAACTTTTAGAACTTAGAGATAAGTATGAACCACTCACTACAGTTAATTTGTACTGTATTGATTTAGGCATTGATGATCAGTTAAATCACTGGCTCAACGAAATTAAAGATGTTGAATTTGATATTGTCATTAACAATGCCGGCTTTGGTGATTATGGTGAATTTGTTGATTCAGATATTTCACATCAAGAATACATGATTAAAACAAATTGTATCGCATTAACCAAGATTGCCCATACCACTTTACAAAGCATGAAAAGAAGAAACTATGGGTATTTGCTCAATGTCGGATCACTGGCAGGTTTTATGGCAGGACCAATGATGTCAGTTTATTATGCTACAAAAAATTATGTCACAACCTTCACTGAAGGCTTGGCTCAAGAATTAAAAGGCAGTGGTGTCCATGTCAGTTTATTAGCACCAGGACCTACTCGTACCTCATTTAATAAGAATGCTAATACCAATGAATCAAGTTTAATTTCAGTTCATAAGAAAGGCTTCCAACCACTTCATTCAGGAGATCCTAAAGAAGTTGTATTACAGGGAATTAAGGGACTCAATCGAAATCAAAGAATTATCATCCCATACTTCCAAAACAAGCTGCTGGCCACGCTCGTAAAATTTGTTCCGCGAAGACTCGTTACTGAAGCTCAAATGAAAATTATGGAAATTAGACATGGAAAGAGAGAAAAAGCACATGAGTAATATTCACGACACAAATTTAGACGTTATCTATGTCACAGGACATCGAAATCCAGACACAGATTCAATTGTTTCAGCGATTGCCTATGCGAATTTAAAACAGAAGATGAACATTAATGCCTATCCATGTCGACTTGGACCAATTAATCCTGAGACTCAATATGTCTTAGACCGTTGGAATGTTAAATGTCCAATGTTACTCCAAGATGCAAGAAGCCAACTTGATGAAATTGAGATGGACAAACCAATAACCCTCTCACCAGAAACAACAATGTTTGAATGTCTACAAATCATGAAAGACAATAAGAAGACAACACTGTCAGTTGTTAACCATTTAAATCAGTTACAAGGACTTGTTACATCAACTAATTTATCAGATGTCTTAATGGGAGATACGGCCAAATCAATTGAGCTTTTATCTAAAACACCCATTGAATATATTGCCAAAGTAATCGATGGACGCCTTATTTATCATCCAGAAGAACCACATATTAGTGGAAAAACAAGCATTCCAGCGATTTCAGCACAAGGCTTAAATAACTATGATTTAGAAGACCGTATTGTTATTGTTGGCAATGACACTCAAGCCCAACTTGATTGTATTGCGATGAATGCCGGATTAATCATTGTTGTCTGGGCTAGTAGTGTTGCGCCAATGGTGATTCAAGCGGCTCAAGAAAAGAATTGTGGCGTTATAATCTCAGGCCATGGAACAATGAATACATCTCGTTACTTATTCTATGCATCACCTGTAAAGGATGTTATGACTACGGATTTAATTGTTTTTAATAAAAATGAATTTGTTGAGGATGCTCAAGCAAAAATGATTCGAACTCGATATCGATCCTACCCAGTTGTTGACAATAAGAACCATATTTATGGCTTTGTTTCTCGTTATCACTTATTGAATGCTAAGAAGAAGAAAATTATTTTAGTTGATCACAATGAAATGAGACAATCAGTTAATGGAATAGAATCTGCTGAAATTATTGAAATCATTGACCATCATAGAATTGGTGATATCTCAACCTCAAGACCTATCTCTTTTAGAAATGAAATTGTTGGCTCAACCGCAACCATCATTACTAAGATGTATTATGAGACTGACATTCCAATTGAACCACACATTGCTGGTTTACTATTGGCGGCTATGATTTCTGACACCCTCAACTTCAAGAGTCCAACAACAACAAATACAGATGTCGCATTAGCTCAAAAACTAGCATTAATTGCTGAGGTTGATATTGATGAATATGCGAAAGATATCTTTAATGTTTCCAATACCTTGAAGAATGAAAAAATGTCAGACATTCTACAATATGATCAGAAAGAATTTGATATTGCGAATAAGAAAGTCATCATTTCTCAAATGATTATGTATCACCTAAATGAGTTAGCATCAGTTGAAACAGAACTAGAAACAGCAATGGAAGAATTAGGTCATAATCGACGAGCCGATTTAGTGGTCATGATCTTTACGTCCATTCATGAAAATGGCTCAGTTATCTATGCCAGTGGAAGCTTAAAAGATCAAGTAGAACTCGCATTCCCTAATGATCCAGGCGAAATGAATTCATTTCAAGATGGTGTCGTTTCAAGAAAGAACCAAATAGTTCCAAAACTGACACTCACCTTAAATCAAATGGTTCAATAAAATTAATGAGACAGCCCAGCTACTTCCAAAAGGAAACTGGGCTTTTTTTGTAATCATCATTAAGACTAATGTCATGCTTGAGGCGATTAAAACTAAACAATTTACATGAGTGATGCTTAAATGGAGTGTTGATGAAACCATTAATTTAACATCACCCATTCCAAAATATCCTTTTTTAACAAAAATAAGAAGAACAAGTGAGACTAAGAGCATGATGAATAGTGTCATTTTGTTTATGGCATGAATATTTAAGAGGATAAGAAAAAAATGAAACCGATCAGGAATTAATTGATGCAACCAATCAGTAAAAAACAACGTGAATAAAATAGAAACATATAGATGAGCCTTAATTGTATGAGGAAATAGTGTAAAAACAAGTCCAATTAACAAACCTAATAGTTCAGCAATAAAGTGAAGAGAATTTATCTTAGTGTGACAATTACGACATCTTCCTCTTAGGACGATATAGGATAACAAAGGTATTTTATCCAATAGATGCAGTTTTCTTTTACATGAATCACACTGTGACATTAGAGGTTTATCCGACTGAGGATATCTAAGTGCACGACAGAATAGAAATGAGCTAAGCATAAGCCAAATTATGATAATCATAAATTATATTACTATTTTACAGACAAAGTTCCTAACAATGGTATAATGATAACGGTGATAAAATGATAGAAACAACTCGACTTATATCCATGATTGTGGTCATGGTTTCAGCAATATTGATTATGTTTAGCCCTTTTATAATCTATCGAAAAGATTTAAAAGGTGTTTTAAAGACCTATTTTACAGGAGCAATGGTTTTCTTTATTGGAGATTCAATGATTCGATACTCAGTCATTAATATGATTCAACTGGATAGTGTAGTCTTATCTATTATTGTTCGTTCAATTCTTTCCGTCATTATTGCTATTTTATTTAGAGTCTTTGTACTAAAAGGTGTCTTAGATAAAGAGCGAAAAGAAGTTTCACAAAAAACAGCCATCGTTCTTGGTCTTGGTCATGCGGCCATGGAATCATTTATTGTTGCGTATCAATACTTAAGTCATTTTACAATCGCTCGCGCAATTAATGATGGCACTATATATGATTTTGTGAGTGAAACATTAACAAGGGCTCAGATTGATGATGCTATAAATATATTGACACAAATAACTAACTTAGATATTTTGGGCAGTTTAATTATTCTCTTATTTTATGTCGTCATAAATATTGGATTCTATATGATGTTAATCAAGGCCCTAAGAACGAATAGTGAAAAAGATTTTGCGTTAATTAGTGTATTGTATTTAACAATCATTTTATCTGAAACAATTTTAGTGAATACAAATCAACCGATGATTATTCGATTAGTCGTATTGTTTGTCTTTAGCGTCTTAATTATGGGAACATATATTTATAAACAATTTAAACAGGAGGATCATCATGTCAAAGTTTAAACTATTTTATTTACAATTCTGTCCTTATTGCCAGGAAGTCTTTCGTTGGATTGAAGAATTAAAAGAGCAGTATCCAGAACTTAATTCTATCGATTTAGAATTAATCAATGAAAGAGAACATGAAGAATTATCTAATTCATTAGACTATTATTATGTTCCAACCTTTTATTATGGAGATGAAAAACTTCATGAAGGTGCCGCAACCAAAGAAGGGGTCTTAAGTGTTTTTCAACAGGCAATGGATCGACAAAGCCAAGAGCATTAAATTATCCAATGAGATAATCACTCTAAAACCAATCCGTTTCTTTAGTGATCGTTATAATGGCTCAATCATTAAAAATTATACGTATCAAATTTTTAATCACAATGAGACATTGGTTGGATATTGTGATTTACGAGTTGGAGATGAAAGTGCTTTGTTTTATTTAGGCAATATTGGCTATAATATCTTTAGTCATCATCAACGAAAAGGCTATGCGACTCAAGCGACTTATCTATTGTTAGATTTAGCAAGACAATTAGACCTAGAAAAAATTAATATTACATGCAATACGGACAATATTGCGTCAATTAGAACGATTGAAAAAACAGGCTTTAAATATGTTGAAAGTGTGGTTGTGCCTGCGGATGAACCATTGTTTCAACAAGGGGATTATTTTAAACATATTTATACATTAGATTTAAAGGAGAGAGAAAAACATGTTTCTATTAACTAATTTCGGACAAACATTTGTGATCGCAATGCTTGCTGTTTTATTAATGGTAGTGCTATTTGGACTCGTTTTTTTTGTCAATTCGTTATCACAAATTAAGCGAAGTAAATTGGACCAAGATGAGATAGTGAATAAATTAGAAGTCGGAAAAAGAGTGGCACTAAAAAATGGAATTATTGGAACAATCATCGCCATTAGTGATGAAACAATAGACTTAGAAGTAAAATCAAAGGCGATTGTTGAAGTCTATAAAACAGCTGTTCACCAAATCCTATAGATTACCATGAAACTTTTTAAACAAATACTGACACATCGAGCAATTATTGCTGTTTTATCAGTCTTAGTTCAATTAAGCTTAATCTTGTATCTGATTTATGGACTAAGTGTTCAATTCAGATGGATTTATCTGGCCTTAGAAGTTGCCTCAGTTTTAACTGTGCTGGCTTTAACAACACAGCAGGCGACTAATCCTAAATACATCCAAACCTGGACCATTGTTATTTTAGGGATTCCTGTCATTGGGATTGTTTTCTATTTGCTATTAGGCAATAGAAAAATGCCAAGTGAATTACTACAAAAATCAAAATTACATGAATCTTCAGTTGGTATCGGATCGGTTCAAGATCGACAGACAATGGATAAATTCTTATCAGAACATCGTAAGTGGACTAAACTAATGACTTATTTAGAAAAAACAGGTCATTTCCCGGTATATGATAAGACAGAGACCCAATACTTTCCTACTGGTGAAGAAGCTTTTGAAGACATGAAAGAGAAACTTCAGGGTGCTACTAAATACATTTTTATGGAATATTTCATTATCAAATTTGGGAGTATGTGGGATGAGATCTTAGAAATTTTAATAGATAAAGCGAAACAAGGAATTGATGTTCGACTTATTTATGATGATTGGGGTTGTCCAGCCTTTGATGCTCAGTATGTCGCACGCTTAAGAGGTTTAGGTATTAAAATTTATCCATTTAATGAATTAACGTATAAGTTTGTCGTTCAAATGAATAATCGTAGTCACCGTAAGATTTTAGTTGTTGATGGCGAATATGGATATGTCTCAGGATTAAACATTGCTGATGAATATGTGAATCGGATTGAACGTTTCGGGTATTGGAAAGACAATATGGTGCGAATTGAAGGGGATGCCGTTATTTCCTTAATTGATATGTTCTTAACCTTTTGGTCATACTGTTCAAATGATCCAAAAGAGAGTATTAGTTTTTATAAACGATCTGTTATTTCTAAACAAAATGATGGATTTATTCAACCATTCTCAGACAATCCATCTGATGATTTAACGATTACAGAAACACTCCATATCACTGCTATTAATGGAGCGAGGCGCTCAATTAATATTGTTACGCCGTATTTAATTCTAGGTCATGAAATGACGCGAGCCTTATCCAATGCCAGTATGTCGGGTATTGATGTAAAAATTATAGTACCAGGAATCCCTGATAAGAAATTAGTGTACATGGTCACGAGATCAAATTATGAAGCACTGATTGATGCTGGGATTCAGATATATGAATATACACCAGGATTTATTCATCAAAAGATGATTGTTATAGATGATGATTTAAGTATTATTTCGACGGCGAATATGGATTTTAGATCGTATTACTTAAATTTCGAATGTGGTATTTGTTTCTATGAGTCACAAGCGACAAAACAAAGCCTGGCTGACTTTAATGAATCATTAAAAGTGAGCAATGAAGTGACTCAAAAAGAAGTTAAATCGCTACCATTTCATGTTAAATTCGCACGTGCTGTGGTCGGTTTATTTTCTGGATTAATGTAGAGGAGAGTTATGAAAAAAGTAGGTATCGTATTAGAGGGTGGTGGTATGCGTGGAGCATATACAGCCGGTGTCTTAAGTTGGCTAATTGATAATAAATTTGTCGCAGATGTTGTTGTGGGTATTTCTTCAGGCGCGATGTATGGTGCGTTTTATTGTGTTGAAGATCCTTCATTACTTAAAAAGGCGAGTATTGAAATTGCGCCTGATAAAGAAAATGTTGGAATACGACCACTCTTTAGAGAGGGACAATTAGTTGCTTATGATAGACTCTATGATGAGGAAATGGTTAATGCTGGGTTTGATAATGAGAAACTAAGACATTCAAAAAGTGATTTACAAGTTGGTGTTTATTCATTAGAAGAGTATAAAACTTTATGGAAAGACCAATATGATATTGCTGATGAAGCCAAATGGATTAAAGCTGCCTGTGCACTTCCGGTATGGGGCCGCTTTGTACCTGTTAAAGGTGTTAATTACACCGATGGAGGAATCACAACCATGATTCCTGTGAAACGGGCTATGGATGTAGAGTGTAATAGATTCTTAGTTGTGACGACTAAATCGCCTGAATTCGTTCGTAAGCCTTTCCCACGCTGGCAAATCTGGTTGCTTAATAATGTTATTTATCGAAAACATCGAAAGATGGTGAAGGACTTTGATGCTAGAACTCGTGTTTATTATGAAGAAAGACAATTAGTTGATAAACTGGTTGATGAAAAAAAAGCCATCAATTTATACCCAACTAAAGAAACAGGTGTGAGCCGTTATACTGGTAGTAGAGATCAGTTTGAAGCTTTATTTGATTTGGCTTATGAGAATTGTGAGACTCAAAGAGCAGAGATTACTGATTTATTTGAGAAACCATGATGGATAATCAATTGTAAAGGTCATCCGTTCTTGTGTAATTGGATGAAGAATAGATAATGAATGAGCCAACAGTTTAATCTGTTGGTTTTTTATAGGATTAGGATGATAGCGCTGGTCACCAACAATTGGGTGCATTCGTGATGCACACTGAACTCTGATTTGGTGTGAGCGGCCTGTTTTTAAATCAATTGTTATTAAGGACTGATTGGTCTTAAGATGTTTTGAGTCAATAATTTCTAATTCACTGTATTTGCCTTTATCTTTTGTTGTTACTTTTGAGGTATTGGTTTTACTGTCTTTAACTAAATAATCAGTCCAAGTTTCAGGATATACTAGGCCTTCAACAACCGCGGTATATTGTTTATCAAATTGATGAAGTCTTATTTGATTACTAAGTCTTGAGGCTGCTTTACTTGTCTTAGCAAAGACAACAACACCAGATACAGGGCGGTCTAAACGGTGCACTAAACCACAGTAAACATTACCAGGTTTATTGTAGGTTGTTTTAATGTATTGTTTAGCCATGCTTAAGAGATCTAAATCTTTAGATTCATCTTCTTGCATTGGGACATTAACTGGTTTTATTACAACTAAAAGGTGGTTGTCTTCAAATACGATTTTCATGTTTCTATTATACCAAAGAGTTAGGGTAGGTGTGATATAATAAGTGAGGTGATAAAGTGGAAATCTATGATTCTTTAAATCCGCAGCAACAGAAAGCGGTTTTTTCAAAAGCAAAATATATTCGAGTTATTGCGGGTGCTGGCTCAGGTAAAACCCGTGTTTTAACCTTGCGGATGGTTCATTTGATTCAAGATTTAAATGTGCGTCCATATAAGATTTGTGCTTTAACATTTACTAATAAAGCGAGTCTTGAAATGAAGGATAGACTCAAATTGTATATAGGTGAAGGCGGCAGTGGGGTCTGGTTATCAACGATTCACTCGCTCTGTGTTCGTATATTAAGAGAGGATATCAATGCTTTGGATTATCCGCGAAACTTTACGATTCTTGATGCGACTGACCAAAGAACCGTCTTAAAGGAAGCGTATCGGGAGTTTAATTTCGATGTTAAAGAAATTTCTTTAAATTCAGCCATTGATTATATCTCAAATATGAAGGGTGCTGAAGTAAGTGTTAAGCGTGCTTATGAGATGGCATATAAATCTGATTTAGATTTAAAGAAAGCAAAATTATATGAGTATTATGATAATCGTCTTAAGAAGATGTATGGTTTAGATTTTGATGATTTATTACTGTTCACGGTGCGTTTATTTAAAAAACATTCTGCTATCTTACAGAAATGGCAACAACGTCATGATCATCTTTTAGTGGATGAGTTTCAAGATATTGACCATTTACAGTACACATTAATTACTCAATTAGTGGGGACTCAAAATTCTCTTTATGTGGTGGGCGATCCTGACCAAACTATTTATACTTGGCGTGGTGCGGATGTAAATATCATCTTAGATTTCACAAAACAATTTAAGCCTAATGAAACGGTGTATTTAACACAAAATTATCGTTCTACTTCAAATATTTTAAAGGGAGCAAATGCTCTAATTTCACATAATAAATATCGCGAAGAAAAAGATTTGTTTACGGAACTTGAGTCAGATCATAGAATTTTACATATGACTTTAAACTCTCAAGAAGAGGAGGCTAATTGGATTGTGTCTCGTGTCATGGAGATTGAAGCCTCAGGTGTGCCTTACAATGATATTGCTGTTTTGTATCGCTCTAACTATTTATCTAGGGCGATTGAGAAAGCGTTAATTTTAAATTCAATTCCATATATTATTTATGGTGGTTTACGGTTCTATGATCGTGCTGAAATTAAGGATGTCTTGTCATATTTAAGAATGTTAGTGGTGGCGGATGATTTATCATTTTTGCGGACTGTCAATTTACCTAAGAGAGGGCTAGGGCCTAAGGCTATCGATCGATTAAGAGCTGTTTCATTTGAGAAACAAATTAGTCTCTATGAAGTTGCTAAAAACTACAATCCGTTTAAAGGTCAACAACAAGCGTCGCTGGCTGGGTATGTGGCTTTAATTGAAAAACTTAAAGTTTTATCGTTAGAGAAAACTCTGGATCAGCTTATTTCAGATATTTTAGATTTATCACTGCTTAGACAATACTATACTGAGGCACATGAACTCGATCGGGTTGAAAACGTGAAGGAACTTATTTCAGATGCTCGAAGTTTTATGAACATGTATCCTGAGGCCAACTTAGATGAATACTTACAATCAGTAGCTCTTTATGGTGATAAATCAGAGATTGTTGAAGATGCTTTACAACTGATGACCATCCATGCATCAAAAGGTTTGGAGTTTGATCATGTCTTTATCTGTGGGTTATCAGAGGGTGTCTTTCCTAATGAACGATCGATGTCGGATGGTAAGCGTGGTTTAGAGGAGGAAAGACGTTTGGCTTATGTCGCGATGACAAGGGCTAAGAAGCGACTTTATTTGAGTGATTCACAGGGCTTTTCATTTGTCTTAAATAAAGGTCAAGTGACGTCTCGTTTTATTAATGAAATTGATGAAGAAGTTATTGATCATCAACAAATGGGCTATTATGGCCAAATTGAACAAAAACCTTCGGCTACTGAAGTTAACAATTATTTACGGGCTGGGCAAACTGGCCAGAAACAAATCCGTTACGCAAAGGGCGATGTTGTTATTCATACAACTTTTGGTGAGGGAATTGTGATTCGTTTGGATGATGGTGTTGCTGATATTGCCTTTAATCACCCTTATGGTTTAAAGACAATTGTTGTTAATCATCCTGCATTATCGAAAAAGGAGAAACAATATGACGCTTGATCGCATTAAATATTTACGTGAAAAATTAAATCAAGCCAATTATGATTATCATGTTTTAGATCAACCAACAATCTCAGATAGAGAATATGATTTGGACATGAATGAATTAATTCAATTGGAGAGTGAGAATCCAGAATATTTTGATGCTAATTCACCAACCCAAAGAGTGGGTGGGGAAATTAGTTCTAAATTTTCTAAAGTAACTCATAAAAATCAATTATATTCCCTATCTAATGCTTTTAATGAAGATGATTTAAGAGCTTTTGATAAGCGAGTGGGGTCTGTTGATTATGTCGTTGAGCTTAAGATTGATGGACTAGCAATGGCTGTTGAATATGAGAATGGTCAATTTATTCAGGCAGTGACTCGTGGTGATGGGACTGTGGGTGAAGATGTGAGTACTAATGTTAGGACGATTCGTTCACTTCCACTGTCTTTAAAAGAGGCAGTTGATGTTCAACTTCGTGGTGAAGTGTTTATTCCTCGTTCGTCTTTTTTGAAGCTTAATGAACAAAGACAAGAAAATAATGAAGTAGTATTTGCGAATGCTCGAAATGCAGCGGCGGGGAGTATTCGTCAACTTGATTCTAAAATAACAGCGTCTAGAAGTTTGGATGCCTTTTGGTATACGATTGTTAATCCTTTAAGTTTAGGGATTACTAGTCAATGGGAAGCGATTAATCAATTAAAGAAATGGGGCTTTAAGGTCAATCAATATATTTATCATTGTGACACTATAGATGAAGTGATTAGTCGTATTCAAGAACTTGATACGATTCGTTTTGACTTGGATTTTGATATTGATGGGGTTGTTGTTAAAGTGAATTCTTTTGAGAAACAAGAAGAATTAGGTACTACAGTTAAGGCGCCACGATTTGCGATCGCATATAAATTTCCTGCTGAGATTGCGGTGTCTAAGGTCATGGATATCCATTTAACAGTAGGACGTACAGGGCGTATTACACCCAATGCTAAACTAACACCTGTGTCGCTTGGTGGTAGTATTGTGTCGGCTGCGACACTTCATAATGAAGATTATATTAAGACTAAGGATATTCGGGTGAATGATACTGTGACTTTGCATAAAGCGGGTGAGATTATTCCTGAGATTATTGAGTCACTGAAGGAGCATCGTGATGAATCAAGTGTTGTGTATGATTTCCCTAAGCATTGTCCAGTGTGTGAGAGTGAATTAGTTAGAGATCCAGAGGCAGCAGATACATATTGCATTAATAGTGAGTGTCCAGCTCGGATTATTGAGAGTATTTCCCATTTTGCGAGTCGTGATGCAATGAACATTGAAGGATTGGGGGTTGCTCGTGTCAAACAGTTGAATGAAGCTAATCTATTGTTGACGGTTGAGGATATTTATGAATTAAAGAATCATCGTGATGAAATGATGACTTTAGAAAAGTTTGGAACTAAATCGATTGATAATCTTGTTGAGGCGATTGAGGCGAGTAAGAGTAATGAACTAAATCAAGTGTTGTTTGGTTTAGGGATTTTACATGTGGGTTCTAAGGCTGCTAGTTCATTGGCTAAACATTTCATTCGTATTGAGAATCTAATGAATGCGTCAGAGGCTGATTTATTGGAAGTTGATGATATTGGCAAGATTACTGCTCAGTCAGTATTTGATTATTTTAATAATGAGAACAATCAACAATTAATTAAGTCTCTTAATGAGAAGGGTTTAAATTTAAGTCAGTCTGTTTCTGAGACGAAGGTTAGTTTGTTGTCTAATAAGCGTGTTGTGTTGACGGGGACTTTGTCGAGAATGTCTCGAAATGAGGCAAAAGAATTGTTGGAGTTACATCAGGCTAAATTATCATCGTCAGTGTCTAAGAATACTGATCTAGTGATTGCTGGTGAAAATGCCGGGTCTAAATTAGTAAGGGCTCAAGAGCTATCGATAGAAGTATGGGATGAAGATCGTTTCTATCAAGAGGTGAATTATGAAGACTAAAATTTTGTTGTTGTTAATGGCTTTTTTGATGTTAACATCTTGTGTTTTTAATGATGAAAATGATGATGTTGATCAAGATCAAGAGACGCATATCTTGCCTGATGTCATTTCTTATTATAGTGAGAATGAACGATTTAATTTGATTATTCCTTTTAAGGAGGCTCGACAGCGTTTAGATCATGAGAATCGTGAAGTATATAAAGAGGATACGTATGAAGTTACGAAACAACTTCAGAGTATGAGTGCTAATTATTTTAGTCCTGCAGATTACTATATTCAAGAGGGTCAAATATTTAGTCAGGAAGAATTTACTAATTTGTTGAGGTTTAATTCTACTGAGAATCCTATGGGTCTAAATCCGTCATCGGATGAGAGTTTTATTTCTGAGAACAAACAGGAGATTAAACAGCCGGTTATTATAGTGACTATGTATGAAATTGATTATTATGGGTCGAGTAATACCGATTCAGGGATTCAGGGCTTGGCTTTGGCCTTGGCTGTGAGTGGTGATGTGAATGACAATGAGTTAGATCAAGATGAGTTATTGCAAGATGACTTACTAAATTATAGTGAGAATGCTGCTCGAAAACTTGTTTCCTATATTAGGACTATGCCTGATTTGAGTCAAGTGCCTATATTTATTGGAATATATGATTTGGCGAAGAGTGATTCAACGCTTCCTGGAGTGTTTATTTCTAGTGCATACTTTGAGGGTAATAGCGGTCAGTTTACTCGGGTGAATCAGGAATGGGTTATTTTCCCTTCTAATCGAGCGTCCGAATTAACGCCTGAAGTATCGACTGAGTTTAATATTCTTAAGGAACAAGTTCAGTCTTTCTTACCTCAGGAACAAGTTGGGGTTGTTGGTAAGGCTAGAGTGATTGATAATAAGGTAAATGAAATGATGATTACAGTGTCAACGACTGGTAAAACATATCTTGAGGTTCAAGGGTTGGCACAGTATGCATTTCAGTTAATTAATGATCGTTTACAGTATGACGACTTTGATGTCTTGGTTGATATTCAAGTCTTGGGTGAAACGGTTATGGTTATAGAGAAGAAAGGTGACATTGTCAAAATGGTGGAATGGTGAATAAATTAAGTAAAGAACATATTCAGAAACTTGCGAATCAATTAATGTTTAGATTAAGTGATGATGAAATTAAAGAGATTCAAGTTGAGTTTGAAACTCTGACAAAACAATTGGCTACTTTGGATAAAATTGATACAACGGATGTTGAGCCTATGATTTATCCTTTCGAGATTGTGAGCACGAGTCTTAGGGATGATGAGGTTGTTTCAGAGCTAAGGTTAGAGGATGTTTTATTGAATGCGCCTGAAACACAGGATAATTATTTTGTTGTGCCAAAGGTGGTAGACTAAATGAGAATTGAAGATTTAAATGCGATTAGTACTCGTATTGATGAAAAGAATAATAGTCATGGTCCGCTGTCAAATCGGTCAGTAGCAATTAAGGATAATGTGAGTACAAAGGGGATTGAGACGAATGCCTCATCTGGTATTCTACTTGGGTATAAACCTGTTTTTGATGCGACAATTGTTACTAAGTTAAGAGATGCTGGTGCTGATTTATGTTGTAAAACAACTTTGGATGAATTGGCGTTGGGTGGAACTGGTTTAACACCGGTTCAGGGACCTACGAATAACCCGTATGATTTAACTCGTCTGTCGGGTGGTTCGAGTAGTGGGTCAGCTGCTTTGATTGGTGCTCGGGCTGTTGATTTTGCGATTGGGACAGATACGGGGGATTCAATTCGAAAACCTGCTTCATATTGTGGGGTGGTTGGTTTTAAGCCTACATATGGTCGGCTTTCTAGATATGGTGTAATTCCTTATGCGTCTAGTTTAGATCATGTTGGATTCTTTGCGCAGAATGTAAAAGATGCTGGTTTGATGTTGGAGGTTTTGTCTGGGAAGGACGAAAAGGATCACACATCAATTGATAAACCGATTGATAATTTTACTGAGTTAACGAATGATTTAAAGGGTAAGAAAATTGGTATCATTAAGAATCTTTTAGATGCTAAGAAAGATGATGCTATTAAGGAGCGTTTTTTACGATTAATACAAGAGCTTCAAAATGAGGGGGCAATCATTGAAATGATTTCTTTAAATGAAGATTTAATGGAAACTCTCTTGCCTGTATATTTTATTGTTGCGAATTGTGAAGCAACGGCGAATCATGCTAATTTGGATGGGGTTCGTTTTGGTGTGAGGAAAGATGGAAAGAATCTTGAGGAGCTAATGATTAATTCGCGAACGGCTGGTTTTGGCCCTTTACTGAAGCGTCGTTTTGTTATTGGTAGTTATGCTTTAGAGGATAATCATCAAGAAGAAATATTTAGAAAAGCACAGCGTGTAAGACGATTGATTGTTGAAGAATATAGTGATGCAATGAGTAAGGTTGATGTCATTTTAACGTTGAGTACGGATGGGGTTGCGCCTAAGAAAGAAGAAGTTGGTAAAGAAAAGTTGACTTCAAAGAGAATATTAGCGGAGAATCATTTGGTTTTGGATAATTTTTCAGGCTTTCCTAGTATTTCAATTCCTTTGGATCATTTGGATGGATTGCCGTATGGGATTAATGTATCGGCTGGACCTTTTGAGGAAAAGAAATTATTGGATGTTGTTTATGGAATTGAACATGTGATTGATTTTGATACGAAGGATAAGGAGGTTAACCCATGGCGTACGAAGTAACGATTGGAATTGAGATTCATTGTGAATTGGATACGAAGACAAAGATGTTTTCGAGTAGTTCAGTGAGTCATGATGCTCCTGTAAACACTTGTGTGAATGAGGTTGATTTGGCGTTGCCTGGTACACTTCCGACTGTTAATAAGATGGCGGTTGAATATGCTTTGCGTTTGAGTCATGCTTTGAATATGAAGATTGAGTCTTTAGTTCAATTTGATCGCAAGAATTATTTTTATTCTGATTTGCCTAAGGGATATCAAATTACTCAGCAGTTTAATCCTATTGGTGAAGAGGGTGAGTTAATTATTCATGTAAATCAAGAGGCTAAAAGAATTGGCATTACTCGTTTACATATGGAGGAGGATACGGCGAAACAAATTCATGAGAATGATAAAACACTTATTGATTTTAATCGAGCTGGTGTGCCTCTTTTGGAAATAGTGAGTGAGCCTGAGTTAAAATCAGCTCAAGAGGCTGCTGCTTATGTGAGTGAGCTTCAGCGATTAATAAAATATGTGGGTATTTCTGAGGCACGGATGGAGGATGGCCAACTTCGTTGTGATGTTAATATTTCGCTTGCGCCTGAGGGTTCTGATTTGCTTGGGACAAAGGTTGAGATTAAGAACTTAAATTCTATCAATAATGTTCAAAAAGCGATTGAGAAAGAAATTGTTCGACAATCTGCATTATTAGATAATAATGAAGAGATTGTTCAGGCGACGATGCGTTTTGATGAGGATTTACAGGAAACAGTTTTGATGAGAAAAAAAGAGGGGACTGTTGATTACAAATATTTTCGTGAACCTAACTTATATCCAATTCAATTAGAGTCAGAGTGGATTCATGAGATTAAGGAAAATTTAGTTGAATTACCTCATGCTCGTCTTGAGCGTTATACAAAAGAATTAGGATTAGAGTTTGTTAATGCGAATATATTAGTTGCAAATAAGGAATTGTCTGATTTTTATGATCACCTTCTTGATGATAATCTTAATCCTATTCAATCAGCGAATTATGTCATTACTGAAGTGGTTGCGAATATGCCTAAAGATAAGGTTAATTTTTCTGAAGTTTTTGATGTGACAGAAATTAAAAAGCTTCTTCAACTGATTCAGGATAAGACTTTATCGAGTAAACAGGCGAAGATGGTTTTGCCTGAATTAGTTAATAAAAAGAAATCGGTTGATAAGGTTGTTAGAGAAAAAGGATTAAAACAAATCTCAGATTCTGCTACAATACAGAAATGGATTGATGAAATCTTAGAGAACAATCCACAGGTTATATTAGATTATGCTGCTGGGAAGGACAATTCTGTTAAATTTGTGATGGGTCAAGTAATGAAATTATCGAGAGGTCAGGCTAATCCCGCAATGGCTAATAAAATGGCTGTTGAGACTCTATTATCAAAAACATCAAAGTAGTGTATAATTTAGGTACTAAAAAGGAGGATGTGCATGTCAAAGAAGAAAACTAGAAAAAGAACTGCACCTCGGGGTAGTGGATACAATTCACTTTTAATTATTTTAGTAAGTTTAGCATTGATTGCTATTCCAGTATATATGTTGGGTAGAGTTGTTTACGAATCTTACATGGAATCTGGAGAGCCAATTATTGCTGAGCGTTTTGAAGATGACTTACCAAATAAAATTACTGATGAACAGATTGCGAGTGTTAAAGATAGAGTTGGGGCTATGGCTGATGTTGAGTCTGTTTTAGCTAATCTACAGGCTGGGACCTTAAAGGTTCAGGTTGATTTGCGGGATAATGTGACTGCTGAAGAAATTCAAGAAATACAGGTTCAAGTTTATAATCAGATTGCTTCTGTCTTACCGATTCAAACATATTTTACTAGAACTGATATGGTTAAGAATTATGACTTAGAAATTAGTTTATATAACAATCCTGAAACACTGGACGTTTATTCTATATATCTGAAGAATGCTTCTATGAGTGAGCCTAGAGCTGACTTAGTGTCGACACCACTTAATCCTACGGTAACGATTGATGATGAGCAACTTAATTTTACTCAATTATTAAATCAGGCTAATCAAATCAATGATTCATTCTTAGTGGATGTAACGGTTGAACAGATTGAGGGTATGATTGAGAAACTTAGAGAGGCTGTTATGATTGAGTCCGATGAACAAGCAGATTTACAATTTTATTTAACTGAACTAGAAGCTAAACTACAAAGAAAATTAGCTCAATAAGAATGAAAATATCTGAATTATTGATATTAAAATGTACAGATCTTACTAATCAGGGAATGGGTGTTGCACATTTAGACCGATTCCCTTTTTTTGTTTCAAATCTGTTGCCTGGTGAAGAGGCAGAAGTTGAGATTGTTTCGTTAAGGTCGAAGTTCGGTATTGGGAAAGTCAAAAAGAGATTTAATGATAGTCCTGATAGAGTTCAACCGATTTGTCCATACTTTGATATTTGTGGTGGTTGTCAAACAATGCATATGAAGGACCAAGATGCTTTTAAGTTTAATCAAGTTAATAAAATATTGAAGAGAGTAACAAGACCTTTGGTTGCTAGTCCTCAACAACTGGGATATCGAAACAAAATGGTGTTTAAAGCAGAAAAGAATAAAATTGGTTTTTATAAACTTAGGTCTAATGAGATTGTTGATATCGACTATTGTTATCTTCAGTCAGAGCTAAAGAATAACATTCTTACATATATTAGAGAACACTATAAAGATCTTACTGAGGTTACTATTCGTGGTGATGAAGAGATTATGGTTAGTCTTTCGTCTGATTCGCCTATCAATCCCAAACCATTGTTTAATCACTTTGAAGAAATAAGGTCAGTGTATGTAAATAGCGAACATCAGATGGGTGAAAGATTAATAACAAAAGAAATAAATCATATAAAATTTAATTTGTCGTTAGATTCATTCTTTCAGGTAAATACATTACAAACAGAGTTTCTTTATAAAAAGATTGTTGAGCTTGCTGAGTTTAATAAAGATGATACGGTTCTTGACTTGTATTGTGGTGTGGGTAGTATTGCCCTATCAATTGCTAGAGATGTTAAAAAGGTAATTGGTGTTGAGATTAATGAACAAGCGATGAATGATGCTAATATTAATAAAGAACTAAATAGGATAGACAATGTTGAGTTTGTGTGTCAGGATGCTACTGTATTTTTAGCTGATTTTAATGAACCGATTAATACGATCATTGTTGATCCACCTCGTAAGGGATTAGCACCCCAGGGTATCACAGATATTATTAATTCTAAGGCTGACAAGGTTATTTATGTCTCTTGTGACCTGATGACACTTAACAGAGATTTAAACCTTTTATCTCAGCATTATAACATTGATACAATCACTCCTTTTGATATGTTTCCTCAGACGTATCACGTGGAGGCTCTAGTATTGATGACAAGGCAATAGTCTGTTAGACATTCTGAAAGGCTTGAAATCAATAGGTTTATTGTTTTTAGATTCAATAATAAGAGTCTGAAAATTTTGAAAATAGTGGTCAAAAAAATCTCCTAAATACTTACTTGTTGCAACACTATAAATATTTTTAAAAGGTCGAGTCAACACTTTAGATATTTAGGTAGGTCGTGTCAACGGTATAGATGGATAATAGAGTAAATTTATTA
>DUUI01000013.1 GCA_012841625.1 Erysipelothrix sp.
AAACTAAAAAAGAGCCTGTCAATGAGACAAGCTCTTTAGAAGGGGGCAAGTGTTAGGAGGTCTGTTCCTTACGCTGTAGTAATACCGCAAAGATGACAATAGCTCCCTTGAACGCTTCTCTAAGGAATGGTGGCACTCCCAATAAGTTGAGAAGGTTATTCATAACCGCAATAATAATCATACCCAGAACTGTTCCTTGAATTGATCCGCGACCACCAGACATGCTAGTACCACCAACAATAACAGCAGCAATTGCATCCATTTCATACCCTGAACCAGCATTAGCATAGTCCATAGAGCCAATTCTTGAAACCTGAATAATACTTGCGATAGCAACCAATAAACCAATCAAAGCATAGATTGCTATTTTTGTTCTTGCAATATTGATACCTGACAGTTTAGCAGCTCTAGGATTAGAACCAATCGCATAAACTCGTCGGCCAAATAATGTTTTATTCGCCACATAGATTAATATAATGGCTAGAATCAACCAGTAGATAATTGGCAGTAAATACATCCCACCAATCCTAAAGTTGGAAATCTTTAAGAAGTCAACCGGAATCATAGTTGAACGAGTTTGCATAAAGTGTTGAGTCACAGATCTAAAGATCTTCATCGTTCCTAAAGTAGCAATAAATGGCGGTATATTAAACTTAGCAATAAGCCCACCCGTTAAAGTCCCTAATAAAGTACCAAAGATAAGCGATGCAACAATCGCAATTAAAATGGCTGGAATCCCAGTAATCCCCATATTGGTCAAAGGACCATAAGGCCCTGTATCCATTAGAGTCATCAAGAGTGCACTAACAGCGACTAAAGTTGATCCAACCGCAAGCTCAATTCCACCAGAGATAATAACAAAAGTCATCCCTAAGGCAACAATTCCGACACCCGCATTATTTCTTAGAATGTTCAGCCAGTTATTAACCCATGCTGACAGCCAATCTCCAAATGAAGCATAATCAAACCCGAGCGCAAAAGTTTGTAAAATAATCATTACAATCAATGCCATCAGTGTTGAAAAGAGAGGGTTCTCTACCCATTGTTGTCTAAATTTCTGAACTAGTTTATTATTCATCTTGGCCTCCCGTTGCTAGGTGCATAATCTCCTGTTGTGTCATTTCTTCATGTTCTAAAGTTCCCATAATCTCCCCATGATACATCACAATTGCCTTATCACAAGTTCTAATAATTTCCTGTGCTTCATTTGACAATAAGATAATTGCCACATCATGCTGAGCTAAATCATGGATAATATCATATATTTCTTCCTTCGACCCAACATCAACACCTTGAGTCGGATTATCAAGGATAAATATACGTGGTGCTTCAAGCAACCATTTGGTTAAAACCACTTTCTGTTGATTTCCACCCGATAGAGTCGAAATTAAATCTCCAGGCTTACCCATTTTGAGATTTAAACGCTCTTTCATCGTATCAAAATCTTTGATCTGCAAATCCTTATTAATCACAGTTAGATTCTGAGCATATTTTTTGAGTGAAACAATCGTTCCATTCTCTAATATGTTCAAATCCCTAATAATGCCATTCTCTTTTCTATTACTAGGAATATAAGCAATACCATGATTAATCGCATCATTAATATTCTTAATCTGGATTTCTTTATTGTTAACAAATATTTTACCAGAGTAATGAGGCATATCCCCAAAGATAGTTAAGAATAATTCACTCCGACCATCTCCAAGTAATCCAGTAATCCCCAGAATTTCACCCTGTTTAACTTCAAAGTTTATATTTCTAAAATGTGGTTCCTGTGTCAGATTTTCAATCTTCAACACAGTTTCACCATAATTCATGTCACGATTAAGTGTTTCATCACGAACATCATGACCCACCATTTCATACGCAATTTTTCGAGGGGTTGTATTTGAAACAATATCATCAGCCACTACAACACCATTACGTAATACCATATAGCGATCACAAAAAGTCATAACCTCATCCAGTTTATGTGAGATAAAGATAATTCCAACACCATGATCTCTCAGTTTACCCATCATTTCAAAAACATTCTCAATTTCAACTGATGTTAAAGATGTCGTTGGCTCATCCATAATAATATACTTGGCATTCATTAAAAGTGCTCGCATAATCTCAACAATTTGTTTATACGAGGCATCAAGCGAAGATACCATCGCCTTTGGATTAATATTGACATTAAACTGCTCAAACAGTTCTTTTGATTTTATAATCATCTCTTCTTGGTCTGGCTGAAAACTATTCTTCATAATCTCATTGCCTAAGAATAAATTCTCATAAACCGTTAAATCATTAATTAAGTTTAACTCTTGGTGGATAAATGCGATCCCAGAATCCAAAGAATCTTTTGGTGCATTAAAAACGATCTTCTCATCATTTAAAAAGATCTCACCTTTATCCGATGGTAAAACACCACCAAGAATATTCATTAGTGTCGACTTGCCCGCTCCATTTTCTCCAAGCAGGGCTAAGACTTCACCATTATTTAGAGTTAAATTCACATCCTTTAAGACATCATTGCTCCCAAAAGATTTGTAAATTCCCTTCATTTGAATCATACATTTTCCCCTTCAACTGAAAAAAAGGGCTAGGCAAACTAGCCCTTAGGATGGATTTATTAGTAAGGTGAGTTTGCGTCGATGAAATCAGCAGCATTGTCTCTATCAACAATTGTCGTAGGAACAACAGTTACCATTTCAACTTCTTCACCCTTAAGAACGGCAAGTGCCATCTTAACAGCATCCTTAACCATTGCTGGTGAGTAAGTAGCTGAGGCAATCCAAATGTCTTCATTCTCTGGCATCATATTGAAATACTCTTGCATTCCACCGCCGCCAGTCATAACTTTAACATCAGTACGATTAGCTTCAGCAATTGCTTGTAGAGCACCAACAGATGTTTCATCATCCATTGAGAATACGGCATCAATATGACTATTAGCAGTTAAAATATCTGCCATGTCTTTAAGTCCATCTTCACGAGTAAACTGAGTCGCATAAGTCAGAAGTTCCATATCAGGAGCGATTTCAGCAATCTTCTCCTCGAAACCTTTCTTACGAAGCTCAGAAACTGAACCAGATGTAGGAACTTCAAGAACTACAACAGTTCCTTCAGTACCAATTTTCTCAACGATGTATTCAGCACCTTTAGTACCCATACCCTCGTTATCACCAGTTACAAGATAAACTCCCTCAACATCAATAATGATGTCAAAGTTAACAACTTCAATTCCTTCTTCCATAGCTTGGGCAATTGGAACTTCCATTCCCTCCCATTGTGGGAAGGCAACAATAGCTTCTGCACCCCATGTTTTAAGGTCATCAAGTTGAGCAGTCATTTCACTCGCATCATTACTAGTGTAGATTGTGTACTCAATTTCATCACCAAGTTCTTTGGCTTGTGCTTCCGCATGGTAAGCAACTGCAGCAACCCAACCGTGAGTTACAGCTGGAGCTAAAATTCCAATTTTGTGCTTTTCTCCCGTTGGAGCTGGATCGTCCGTTTCATCTGTAGGTGTTGTTCCACACGCAATCAATGAAAACGCAATAATTAATAGGGTAACTAATTTAAATAGTTTTTTCATATTCTTCCTCCTTCTAGTTACACTTATTCTATGCTTCATTACGAAGCTTAAAACCTAATAAAGCTTATCAATCTCTTCTAATATTTCAATGACATCAACAAGTTGTTTTTCCCTCATTAATGGGGAAGGTTCATTCGACTTGATACACTCAATAAAGTGTTTCAACTCTCGATAATACATATCCGTCTCACCCACATTAATCTTAGAATCTAAGATTATTTCAGGCGAGAATGCTAATATGTCAGGCTCTTTCTCTTGAGAATAAACAGTTACAGTCTCTCCATTAAACTCAACTACCGCATACTCAAAGACAACACGCCAAGTAGCACTGAAAGGGTAGCTTGCATTAAACCATGAAGCCTCAGACAAGACATTATGGTCTTTGTATTCATAAATAAATCTAAAATGTTCTGGAAACTGACTCACACCCTGAGATTTATAGAGTCTATGATTCTTTGGTCGGCCAAACAAACTTACAATTAAATCTAAATCATGAATATGTAAATCAAAAGGGATAAGTCCTGCCTTCTTACGATCAAACATCCAAGGCGATACCCATTTAGGAATGCTCGATAAGCGATTAAACGTCGCATCAATAACATTCCCATAAGTCTTTTCATTAACCAGTTTTCTTAAATACTCAGTCTCTTGTGTAAACTGAACCACATGAGCAACAAATAATAATCGATCAGCATCTTTAGACGCTTGTAAGATTTCTTTAACATCCTTGGAATTTAATGCCAGAGGTTTCTCACAAATAACATGTTTGTTATTATTAAAAGCTTCCAAGACATTATCCTTATGAACAAAAGTTGGTGTACAAACATCAACAACGTCAATCTCAATTTGATTAGACGCTTCAGTAATCGTTTTATACAGCGGTACATTAAACTCATCCGCAACTTCTTGATTGTCTCCAACAAATCCAACAATCTTTACATCAGGAATTGCTAAGAAATTAGTCGCATGAACCTTACCCATACCACCCTGACCAACAATTAATACCTTAATCATAGTCTGTTGTTTTCCTTTAAATATTCATAAGAATCCTTAACAGCAGTTTCAACTTCATCAAAATCCTTAGGACCCTTATCTGTAAACTCAATCTCAATACTCATTGGAACATAATTTTGGTGTTTATCGAATAAATCAAAAATTTCCTCAAAATTAATCAATCCCTTACCAATCGCAGGGAAATTCCACTCAGTTCTTTCACCCGCTTTATCCTTTATATGCATATAAGCAATGTTATCCATAGATGCTTCAATATCTTCGACTAAATTAACATTACCATAGAATAAAGCATTTGCTGTATCATACGCAATCTTAACCTGCCCATGACTCACTTTATTAACAATTGAATTAATAATTACGCCAGATCCATGATCCTTACCATGAACTTCTAAGACTAAAGTTAGCCCGGTCTCCTCTAAAATAGGAATTAAAGATTTAATATTCTCAACTAAATCATCCTCACCTAAATGTTCTTTGTCTTCAAGATGAGCCTCACCAATTGACGATACAATAAATTGACTTCCAAAGAAATGAGCCAAATACATATTGTCAATAAAATCTGGTAAACGATTATGATCCATCAAATTAGCATGACCACTCATTCCTATTACTTCTAAATTAGCATCCTTAAGCTTTCTCTTAATTCTTACTAATTCAGAAAAATCCATAGTTGGAAACACATGTTCTGTCCAACCCTTAGTCGCTGTTAACTCAATCGCATCAAAACCTGACTTCGCAATTGAATCAATCGCCTCATCCAATGTATAACCATGATATGTATTCGAATTAACAAAAATTCTATGCTTTGACATACACTCCTCCTACTCTACATCAACCCATCTATTTTCTATATTACTCAATAAACAAGCCTCAACTATCTTCATTAAATAATGACCATCCTCAAATGTCACCACTGAATCAACTAATGTATCATCCTCTAGTGATAAATAAAATTCATATATTGAATTTTTAATCGCATCAGCCCATCCAACCGCATGGCCATTTGGTAAACTAATAAATCGCTTCACATCATCACTTAAGTACTTAGCATCGGCATACAATTCTTCATTGCCCTCATTGCGCTTACCAATCACTAATCGATCAGCACGCTCTTGATTCCAAGACATCGAATAATTTGAATGACTAAATGTCACATCAAACGCATTTTTATGACCACCAGTTACCTGTGATAAATTAATACTCACACTCACGCCTGACTCAAGCTCAGCAATAATCATCGCGCCATCTTCATTAACAATTTCAACCTCTTCAAAGTTTTCGCCATATGTTAGCGCAAATGTTTCTCCAAATTGTTCGCGTTTTTTACGAGTAGGGTAAACGGTTAATAATTTGGCAAAGACTCTCTTAATTTTTTGATTGCTAATAAATTGAACAGTATCAAAAACATGTGATCCAATATCAGCCACAGTCCGACTCGGACCAACCAACTCTGGATCAAAATGCCAATCATAATCATCATCAAACATAAGCCAATCTTGAATGTAATTCGCATGGACCATTAGTAAATCTTCAGCATGATTATTAATCACACGACTTCTCATTTCACGCACCATTGCATTACTTCGATAATTCAAGTTTACCCCATGTTTTACATTGTATTTATTCGTAAGACGAACCAGTTCCTCTGATTCTTTGGCAGTTAAAGATAAGGGTTTCTCACAAAAAACATGAACCCCATGTTCGATGACAGTTTTCGCCATTGAATAATGTAAATTATTAGGCGTACAAATATGAACTACATCAACCTCTTGTTCATTTAGCATATCTTCTAGACTTGTATACGAAGAAGCAATACCATATTGGCTAGCAAACGATCGCCCACGTTCTTCTTTATAATCTACAATTGAAACTACTTCTGTATTAGGACAGCGGCGAATAGCTTCATAATGTTGTTTACCAATAAAGCCAATTCCAACTATTGCACATTTTAATGTTTTTTTCACAATTTATGTCCTTTCTTACTGTAAATAATATATTAATTACATCTCATTAAAGATATAGTAACCTCTTACATCACTGAATGTCAATAGAATTTATCCTGAATTTAATCATTCCTTAATATTACTGAAATAATAAATGTAAATTGAATGCAAATGTTGTATTTTCATACATTTGATTGTATGCTTAGCGTATAAACACTCTGGAGGAAGCAATGAAAAAGAAACCAACCATCCAAGATGTAGCTAATTATTGCAATGTTTCAACCGCAACTGTATCAAGAGTTATTAATAATAAAGATAAAGTAAGCGAAGATACAAAAGAAAAAGTTTTGGCTGCCATCAAAAAACTAGGATTTAAAGTTCGAAAAAATGATCGATTATCCAATCAAAAATCGCGAACTATTTTAGTCTGTGTTACGGAATTAAAAAACCCATTCTTTGTCCCTATTATTGATGGTATTCAAAATTTAGCCCATAAACATGACTACAATATATTAGTGCTACAGACCAAACAGTTCTACACTGATTACCAAGACTATGAAATGGTCTTAAAATCTCAGTATTTTGCAGGTATGATTCTACTCACATCCGTCACCAACTTTGAACTCGAAGACATTACAAAGAAATTAAAGTATCGAGTTCCAATCGTATGTTGTAGTGAATATGTAGAAGGGGAGTCTGTCTCCTATGTATGTATTGATGATGAAAAAGCTCTCTACACCGCAACAAGATATGCGATTTCACTAGGTAGACGAAAGATTGCTTTTATCAATTCTAACCTAAAACATAATTATGCCATGCGAAGAGACGCAGGTTTCAGAAGAGCCATGGCCGACAACAATGAAGAAGTTAATGAGGAATGGATGATTAATTTATCATCCGTTAGTTATAACCTAGCCTATTCAAGCGCTTTATTCTTATTAAGCTTAGAAGAAAAACCAGACATGATCGTCTGTGCTTCAGATGTTTATGCATTAGGAGCAATTAATGCATGCCGTAAAAATGGACTCAAAGTCCCAGAAGACATTGGTGTTATCGGATTTGATAATATTGATTTATCTCTAATGTCTACACCAACTATCACAACAATGAGTCAGCCATCCTATCAATTAGGCTACCAAGCATGTGAATTACTCATTGATGAAATAAACAATCCACATGTAAGCACTAAACGATTAGTACTCGACTCAGAACTAATCGTCAGAGAATCGACCCCAATGTAAACCTAAAAAATACCAGGAGGAAAAAGAAGTATGAAACTAGGGTTAAACACAGCAATATTAGGACACTTAAATTTTGAAGAAGCTCTACAAACCGCACAAAAGATTGGATACGAATGTTTAGAGGTCGCCTGTTGGCCACAAGGTAAAGCAGAAAGACGCTATGCTGGAGTCTCTCATATTGATGTTGATAATTTAGATGTAAATTACATTCATGAATTATTAAAGAAATATGAAATAGAAATCTCAGCACTGGCATACTATCCAAATACAATGGACCCAGACTTACAAGCTAGACAAGTTGCCATTGAACATTTAAAGAAAGTCATCGACGCAGCCCACGCATTAGACGTTAATATGGTTGGTACCTTTGTTGGCCGTGACCCAAAGAAAACAGTCAGCGAAAACTTCGAACTATTTAAAGAGATATGGCCACCAATTATTCAATATGCTCAAGAAAAAGGCGTTAAAGTTGCTATTGAAAACTGTCCAATGTGGTTTACAGATGATGAATGGCCAGGTGGGAAAAACCTAATGACAACTCCAGCTAACTGGCGAAGAGCCTTTGAAATTATTGACTCAGACTATTTTGGAATTAACTATGACCCATCTCATTTTGTCTGGCAAATGATTGATTACATAAAACCAATCTATGAATTCAAAGATAAGATTTTCCATGTCCATTTCAAAGATATGAAAGTATACCAAGACAGATTAAACGAAGTCGGAACAATGGCGAACCCATTAGAATACATCGAACCAAAAATCCCAGGTTTAGGAGATGTTGACTGGGCTCAATATGTCAGTGCCCTCAACGATGTCGGCTATAAAGGATATGCTTGTGTTGAAGTAGAAGATCGAACATTTGAAGAAAACGAAGAACGCATCTTCGCTTCCTGTGCTCTATCTTATCGTTATCTTAGACAATTTATTCAATAGGAATAACAATAACAACTAACTATAAAAGACTAGGTGATAAAATGAAACAATGTCCACGTTGTTTAAACACAGACCCTAGTCTTTTTAGTCTACGAAAAGGGGAAGTTTACTGTAGGGCTTGTATCGGATTTTTAGGAAGGCTCGCAGAAACTCAAGAAATAGAAGGAGTAATAGACCCATCTTTTGACATGGGCTTTAAACTAACAAAAGAACAACAAGCTATTTCAAACAAACTCACTGAGCTAGGACTAAAAGGAGACGTTCTAGTCGAAGCAGTTTGTGGCGCTGGCAAAACAGAAATAGTTTTAGAACTTATAACAAAAGCACTATCAAACAATCTAAAAGTAGGCTGGATGGTTGCCAGAAGACAAGTCGTCCTTCAATTAGGGGAAAGATTACAATCAATGTTCAAACACCTTAAAGTGGTCTGTGTCATAGGCGGTCAATCAGATACATTAAACGGAGATTTAATTATCCTAACAGCGCACCAACTGTATCGATACCCACACACCTTTGATTTAATGATTGTCGATGAACCAGATGCCTACCCATTTAAAAACAATAAACTACTCCACGGAATACTAAAGGTAAGCATTAAAGGCACTAAAGTTTATTTAACAGCTACACCAGATCAATCGCTAAGCTATGACTATCACCTTTTGCTAGAAAAACGTCCGCATAACAGAAAATTAGTTATCCCAACTATATATAAGGGTGTCAAAAGCTTAATGATACTAAAACTGTTCAGGTTAGTATCATCATTAGAAAAAACGCTTGTTTTTGTCCCGACAATTAAAGAAGCACATCAAATAGGAAGACTCTTACGAGTACCAGTCATTACATCCCAAAGTGAAAACAAAGAAGAAATCATCAAAGAATTTGATTCCACAAAAAAAGCCCTAGTCACAACCACAATTCTAGAAAGAGGAGTCACCTTTCATGGTGTGTCAGTCATTGTATTTAATGGGGGTCATCCTATTTTTGAAGAAGCCACGCTTGTTCAAATTATGGGTCGCGTTGATCGAAGTTTTACATATCAAAAAGGAGAGTGTTATATTTTATGTCATTCCTACAACAAAGCTATCGACGATTGCATCAATCGCTTAAAACGGCACAACCAAAATGCCTTTGGTGTTTAGAACCATTTGAACCATATTCAAGATTAATCGACTGTTTTAGCGATGAAAGAAAAGTGTGTCAAAAGTGTTATAACAAATTAGACTATAAACCAACCACATTCAAGCTCAATGGTATCAAGGTATCATCACTCTATCGATATGATACAGAATTCTCAAAATTACTCATCCAATACAAAGAACAAAGAGACATAGTCTTAGCACAGGTGTTCAAAGAATTAATAAGAGAAGTACGACTCACCAAAAGAACCAAAATCCTAATGCCATCCAGCTCAGAAAAACTTGACTACAGAGGCTTTAATCACCTACAAGAAATCTTTGGAACAAATAGCCTAGACATCTTCAAAAAAGTCAGCACCCATAAACAAGTCGGGCTCAACAAACAACAAAGAAGTCAAATTAAGTTTGAACTAACCAAAAACATACAAGGAAAGGTTTTGCTCTGTGATGATGTCATCACAACTGGCTCAACCCTTAAACAAGCCATCTCCTTATTACCGCATTGTGACATCGAATGCTTTGTCATTGGTTACAAGGAATAAAACAATCTTAACCAAATCTTATCATAGGAAGTTCAAGAATTTTGTTATACTTAGAACAATAGAAAGGAATTGGATTAATTTTGAAGACAGGACGTATAAAAATGTTTAACGCAGAAAAAGGGTTTGGATTCATCACTCAAGAAGATGGGCGTGATGTATTCTTTCATTATTCGCAATTAGTTATGGAAGGGTTTAAAACAATCGAAGAAGGTACCGAAGTAGAATTCGAATTAGTTACCGGAGAACGTGGAGCGCAAGCGCATAATATTCAACGAGTATAACTCACATACAAATATAAAGGCTTAGGCCTTTTTTTGTTTAAAACTCTTTTAATTAACACTCCAAAAAGTAAACTCATTTTCCGGAAAGTAAGAGATTGTGAAAGGTTATTACTCTTTACCATTTATCTTTACATAGATAATAATTTAAAATATAATCTAATCAATAAGGTGTCTAACTTATTTATGAGAAGACAACCCGTGAAGCTATATTGAAAACGTTTGATGGGATTTTGATGACACCAAAAAATCATCCCAAAAGCACGAGTCAATCACACACATGTCAAGTTTGCGATCAATAGATAAGACGAAAAGTAATCCGGACTCTCTTTCTTTGAAAGGAAAAACTTATCTAAGCAACCTTATAGAAAACATAGTCATAGAAAGAGAGGGAAATTGATATGTTAGCAGCAGTCAAAGGCAAGCTCATTGTATCTTGCCAAGCATTAGAAGATGAGCCACTACACTCATCATTCATCATGGGCAGAATGGCCCTAGCCGCAAAACTAGGAGGAGCTATCGGCATCCGAGCACAAGGCGTCGACGACATCAAAGAAATAATGTCCGTCGTTGATCTACCAGTCATAGGCATCATAAAACGCAATTATCCAGACTCAGAAGTGTTCATTACACCAACTAAAAAAGAAGTCCAGGAACTCTGTCAAACAGACGCCCAAATGATTGCTCTAGACGCCACTCTAAGAGAAAGACCAAACGGTGAAAAACTCGAAGACCTAGTCAACCTAATCCATCAACAAGGACGATTAGCCATGGCTGACTGCTCAACCCTAGAAGAAGCACTATACGCTGAAAAAATAGGCTTCGATTGTGTCTCATCAACACTCGCTGGATACACGGATTATTCAATCAATGTCGATGGACCAAATTATGATCTATTAAAACAGATGATTAATCAGTGCACAATACCAGTCATCGCTGAAGGAAAAATAAATACCCCAGAAGAATTAAAACAAGTCATGAACTTAGGTGTGCACAGTGCAGTCGTTGGAGGCGCAATAACACGCCCACTCCAAATTACTCAACGGTTTATTAAAGCATTTGAAAAATAAATAAGGAGAAAACTATGTTTAAACAACTACAAAGAATTGGTAAGTCGTTCATGCTACCAATCGCCATCCTACCAGCAGCTGGTCTGTTACTAGGAATCGGGGGAGCATTCTCAAACCCAACCACCATCGCAACTTATCCAATACTAGATAACCAAGTTCTACAAGTTATCTTCAACGTGATGAGCTCAGCAGGAAACGTTATTTTCGGAAACCTTTCCATGCTACTCAGTGTAGGACTAGCCATCGGGCTAGCCAAGCGAGACAAAGCCACGGCCGCACTAGCAGCAGTCGTAGGCTACCTAGTCATGAACGGAACCATCGCTTCCTTACTATCAATCTTTAGTCCAGAAGGTGCTGCCATAGACACAGGCGTCATCGGCGCAATCGCCATCGGCTCTGTCGTTGTATGGTTACACAACCGCTACTATAATATTGCTTTACCACAAGTTTTAGGATTCTTTGGGGGATCAAGATTTGTCCCAATCGTAGCCAGCTTTGCAGCTATCGCCATTGGTAGTATCTTCTTTATTATGTGGCCACCATTCCAACAAGCATTAATTTCAACCGGACAATATATCTCAAAAGCAGGACCAATCGGAACCTTCCTTTATGGATTTCTAATGAGACTCTCCGGAGCCGTCGGTCTACACCACGCCATCTACCCAATGTTCTGGTACTCAGAATTAGGCGGCGTTGAAATGGTCGCTGGCCAACAAATCGCAGGTGCTCAAAACATTTTCTTTGCTCAATTAGCAGACCCAAACCATGTTGGACTCTTCACTGAAGGCACACGCTACTTTGCCGGAAGATTCTCAACTATGATGTTTGGACTGCCAGCAGCAGCACTCGCACTGTACCACTCAGTCGACAAAGACCGCCGCAAAAAATTCGGTGGACTATTCTTAGGGGTTGCACTAACATCATTCTTAACCGGAATCACTGAACCACTAGAATTCATGTTCTTATTTGTCGCACCATTACTTTACGTATTCCACGCATTCCTAGACGGTGTCTCATTCTTAATCGCAGACATCCTAAACATCTCAATAGGAAACACCTTCTCAGGCGGAGTCATCGACTTCACACTATTTGGAATACTACAAGGAAACGCCAAAACCAATTGGCTCCTCCAAATCCCAGTTGGTCTAGCATGGGCAGCTCTATACTATGTCTCCTTTAGATTCTTTGTTGCTAAGTTTAATATCTTAACCCCTGGACGAGGAGACGATATCGACGAAACAGTCGAAGTCAAAGCAGTAGGCAAAACAGAACTTAGAGAAGACGCCCAAAAGATTCTAGTCGCACTAGGCGGACCAGAAAATATTGAAGACGTAGACGCATGTATCACACGCCTAAGAGTTTCTGTTAAAGACCAAGACAAGGTCCAAGATGACATCCTGAAATCATTAGGAGCCACAGATGTCCTGAAAGTGCAAGGCGGAATTCAAGCAGTGTATGGAGCAAAAGCAATTCTATATAAGAATCACATACACGATATCTTAGGAATAGACGAATAAACAACTTATTAAGGATTAGTACAATAATTGCTAATCCTTTTTCTAACCCTAGAGTAATACTTTTTTTAAACCCTTTATAATGGTATAATTCTAAAGTAAAGGAGAATCCAAATGAGTTTTTTAAGAAATCTATTTAGTGATGATAAAAGGATTCTCACTAAGATAGAACAACAAGCACAAGAGATCGATGCGATGAAAGATGAATACGCCGCTCTCAGTGACGAACAACTTAAACATAAAACAACTGAATTTAGAGAACGAATAGCACACGGCGAAACATTAGACGATCTACTACCTGAAGCCTTCGCAACAGCTCGAGAAGCAGCCAAGAGAGTCATCGGGGAATTCCCATACTTAGTCCAAATAATGGGTGGAATCGTCTTGCATCAAGGCGACATCGCCGAAATGAAAACTGGAGAAGGGAAAACCCTAACTTCAGTTTTACCTGTTTACCTAAACGGTCTTCAAGGAGAAGGGGTCCACATTGTCACCGTCAACGAATATTTAGCACAACGTGACGCTGAATGGATGGGTGAAATTCACCGCTACTTAGGACTTACAGTCGGAGTTAATATCCGAGCCATGACCAAGGCCGAAAAACGCGCCGCCTACCAATGTGACATCATGTACTCAACCAACTCTGAACTAGGCTTTGACTACCTCAGAGACAACATGGTCACAACCATCGAAAACAGAGTCCAAAGACCACTTCATTTCGCACTTATCGACGAAGTTGACTCTATTTTAATTGATGAATCAAGAACACCACTCATCATCAGTGGAGGCGCTCGAAAAACAGCAAACCTCTATGAAAACGCTGACCGTTTTGTTAAACGTTTAGCCGTAGATGATTATCAAATCGACGAAAAAACACGTCAAATTTCACTCGATGAATCAGGCGTTGAAAAAGCTGAACGCTATTTTAAAGTTAACAATCTATATGAAGTAGACAATACATACTTAGTCCACCATATAAACAACGCCCTAAAAGCTAACTATATCTTCGCCAAAGATGTCGAATATGTGGTCAAAGATGGCACCGTTGTCATTGTCGACCAATTTACAGGACGACTAATGGTTGGACGTGAATTCTCAGACGGCCTACACCAAGCCTTAGAAGCCAAAGAAGGCGTCAAAATCAAAGAAGAAACCTCAACCATGGCAACGATTACATACCAAAACTTTTTTAGACTATACGATAAATTAGCAGGTATGACAGGAACCGCCAAAACTGAAGAAGAAGAATTCCTAAAAACATATAATATGCGTGTTATCGAAGTACCAACCAACAGACCCGTCGCAAGAGATGACAGAGTCGATAAGATTTTCGGTAGCCAAAAAGCAAAATTCGAAAACTTGGTCCAAGAAATTATGCGCATCAACGAAACCGGCCAACCAATCTTAGTCGGAACCGTTTCAGTCGAAGTATCCGAACACATCAGTAAGATGCTCACCCAAAGAAAAGTAAAACACGAAGTCCTAAACGCCAAAAACCATGCCCGAGAAGCAGAAATCATTCAAAAAGCAGGTCAAGTTGGCTCAGTTACCATCGCCACCAATATGGCCGGGCGAGGAACCGACATTAAATTAGGTGAAGGAGTCCGTGAACTAGGCGGTCTAATGGTCCTCGGATCAGAACGCCATGAATCACGACGCATTGACAACCAGTTAAGAGGACGGGCTGGCCGACAAGGAGACCCAGGTGTCTCTCAATTTTACGTCTCATTAAAAGACGATCTAATGATCCGTTTTGGAACCGACCGAATCTCGGAAATGTTTGATTCATTTGGTGATGAGGCGATCCAAAACAAAACCGTCGCCAAAGCCATCACCTCGTCTCAAAAACGAGTCGAAGGGCATAACTTTGACATCCGTAAAAATCTACTCGACTACGACGATGTTCTACGTCAACAACGTGAGACAATGTACGACCTAAGAAACGACATCTTAGAAAGTGATGATGTTCACTCAATCGTAAAAGATATGTTTGAGCGCGTCATCAAATCAGTCATTCACGCCAATACTACTTATGAGCGTGAAACAGTTGTCGGTGTAAATGTCGAAGGATTAAAAGAATCACTAAGACAAATGGGACTCGACGATGCCCAAATCAATTGGGGCTCGCTAGACACAGTCCCTTACGAAACCGCAAGTGACTTAGTCGTCGAAGCAGCCTTCAATTCATACGATGAAAAGATAGAACCATACAAAGAACAAGTGTATCCAATCGAAAAACGAATGGTCCTATCCGTGTTTGACAGAAACTGGATGGAACACATTGATGGGATGTCAAAACTAAGAGATGGAATCAGCCTAAGGTCCTATGCTCAAAACAATCCACTTCAAGCATATATTGAAGAAGGCTTTGAAATGTTCGAAAGCATGGTCATTCAAATATCACGCGAAGTCGTCCAATTCTGTATGAATGTTCAACTACGTTTCCAAGACGAAGAACAACAACCAGAGACTCAACAACAACCAGAAAAACAAGCTCAACCTGAGCCAGAACAAACCGTCGCACCAAGCACTATTGCGCGCAAAAAGAAAAAGAAAAGAAGAAGACGCTAATGTTAGAATTTAACGAAGTAAGAAACACAGTCACACAAACCCTTGAACAATTAGTTGTTCTAAAGGATTCTCTTTGACATCACTAGTAAAAAAGATCAGTTACAAGCACTCCAAGACGCTCAACTAGCACCTGATTTCTGGGCTGATCCAAAAGCAGCACAAGCCCATATCAGTGAAACAAACCGTTTGAGTTCTTTAATCGAGCGCTTTGATAAACTACACAGAAACTTTACAGACTTCGATACCAGTCTCAACGAACTAAAAGATGACTTTGATGCAGAGATGTACGAACTCATCACCATCGAATTAGAAGAAAATATCGAAGAATTCAACGACTTTGAAATTCTAGTCCTACTATCCGGGGAATACGATGCGCACTCAGCCATCCTCGAAATTCATCCCGGAGCAGGAGGTACCGAAAGTCAGGACTGGGCCTCCATGCTGTATCGAATGTACACACGATGGGCCAGTGACAAAGGCTATAAAGTCACAGTCATAAACTATTTAGACGGTGATGAAGCCGGACTAAAATCAGTCACCATTCAAATTGATGGTGACTATGCCTACGGCTACCTCAAAAGTGAAATGGGTGTCCATCGCTTAGTTAGAATCTCACCCTTTGACTCCTCAGGACGTCGTCACACTTCATTTAGCAGTGTCGATGTTATGCCAGTCTTAGACGATTCACTCGATGTAGAAATTAATCCAAAAGATCTAGAAATTGATACTCACCGAGCCTCCGGAGCAGGAGGGCAACATGTCAACAAAACAGATTCAGCCGTACGAATCACACATATACCAACCGGATTAAGTGTCCATGTTCAATCCGAGCGCTCTCAAATGCAGAATCGTGCTCAAGCAATGAATATCTTAAAAACGAAACTAGAGCTCTTAAGAATTCATGAACATGCTGCCAAGATTTCTGACTTAAAAGGGGAACAGAAGAACATTGAATGGGGATCTCAAATTAGGTCCTATGTGTTTATGCCATATACATTAGTTAAAGATGTCAGAACTGGCGTAGAAGTTGGAAATGTTCAATCAGTCATGGACGGAAATATCGATCCGTTCATTCAAGGTTATTTAAAATCACTGTTAAAGATTGATTAGTTGAACAAGGTTTTAAAATAGATTAAAATTATAGGAGGAAATATGAAAAAATTTCGAAGTGTACTCAACTTAGTCCTTGGCAATTTACTATTAGCCGCTGGCGTTTCATATTTCATTGTACCTTTTGAGATTTTATCCGGAGGGATGGCCGGAGTCGCTGTTGCGATTAGTCCAATAGTGCCATTATCCATCCAAGCAATCATCAATATTATTATATTAATTACATTTGTATTAGGGGCAATCTTTTTAGGGAAAGAGTTCGTATTAAAAACAATTGTCTCATCAATTCTATTCCCACTGTTTATTGAATTGTTGAACAATTTTCCAGTCGCTATTGATATTTCACCCGTATTAGCCAGTGTGTATTCAGGGGTTACAACAGGGTTGGGACTAGGCCTAATCTTTAGGCAAGGCGGTAGTTCTGGAGGAATGGATGTATTTCCACTCATATTACATAAATATACACACATCCGTGTCGCAACACTTGTTCAAGTGGTTGATGGCATCACCGTATTACTTGGTCTGTATACCTATGGCATCGAAGCAGTCTTGATAGGATTTCTATCCGTCTACGCATCAGGCGTTGTGATAGATAAAGTTGTCGTCGCTGGAGGAATGCACGCCAAGACGGTCTATATTATTTCCGATCATTATGAATTAATTTTAGATCGGATTCACAATGAGTTAGATCGAGGCGCAACCATCATTGCAGCCAAAGGTGGATATACAGGGCGCGAAAAGAATATGATATTATCAGTTGTCCCGGCCAATCAGTATCCAATGCTCCAACATATTGTTGATAGCATCGATGAAGAGGCGTTCATTGTCGTCAATGACGCAACCGAAGTAAAAGGTGAAGGATTCTCGATTGAACCAAAAATATAACACGAGGTAAACTATGATTGTAATGCGTAATATCTATAAACAGTATCCTAATGGAACCAATGCTTTATACGATTTAAACTTAAGTGTAAATCGTGGCGAATTCATTTATGTCATTGGTGAAACAGGTTCAGGTAAATCTACATTAATCAAACTATTAGATGCTGAAGAAAAACCAACATCAGGCACTGTTAAGGTCAGTGATATCGATGTCGGACGATTAAAAAGAAGAAAGATTCCTTATTTTCGTCGTCATGTCGGCGTTGTTTATCAGGACTTTAAGCTTCTACCAAAGAAAACAGTCTTTGAGAATGTCTCCTTTGCTTTAGAAGCATTAAATATGCCACATCAACAAATCAGAAAACGAGTCAGAGAAGTTTTAGCTTTAGTTGATCTTTCCGAAAAAGCTAGTTCCTTTCCCACTCAATTATCAGGTGGTCAACAACAAAGAGTCGCGATCGCCCGAGCTATAGCCAATCGGCCTTTTATTTTGATTGCCGATGAACCAACCGGAAACCTAGACCCAGAACGGGCTAAGGGTATTATTGAATTATTAGAACAAATTAATGAAGCAGAAAACACAACCGTCATTATGGTCACTCATAATGAACAACTCGTCAATCAATATAAGAAAAGAACCATTGTCTTAAGTGATGGTCACGTCGTAGCAGACTTAAATGTTGGAGGTTATATCAATGAGGCGGATTTTTAGACCCATCAAGGAAGGGTTCATCGGCTTCTTTCGACATTTTTCTGTCTCTTTGTCATCAGTCGCAGTTGTAACCTTCACGATGTTATTTCTAGGAATAATCTTAATCGTCACTGATAATATTAATACTATGACAAAATCAATTGAAACAGAAATAGAAGTATGGGTCCCAGTGAAACAACAGTATGAAGCCCAAATCGACTCGATTGAATCTGAGCTTATCTCAAACCCAGATATTCTAGCAGTATCCTATATCTCAAAAGATGAAGCGCTTGGACAATATATTGAAGAAAACCAAACAGAAGCCTACGACTTCTTAATCGGAGAAGAAAACCCAATGCTAGATGCATTTATTATCACGGTCCAATCAGGTGATGTCCTATCTTCAGTAGTCGATGATTTAAATGCTGCACCATGGCCAAACGAAGTTCGTGATGGCGGAGAAGCAACATCCATGTTACTCAACTCCTTAGAATCACTCCGATTTGGTGGCACAATTCTTGTGGTCGCATTATTAATTTTAGCCATATTCTTAATATCCAATACGATTAAACTTTCTATCCATTCACGACAAGATGAAATAGAAATCATGCGCATTGTCGGCGCAACGAATAGCTTTATCCGATCACCATTTTTAATCGAAGGATTATTGATTGGCTTAATCGGTTCAATTATTCCAATATTAGTGGTAATATTGGGTTATAACTACTTAATTAATCAGGATGTGAGTGCCACATTATTCTCAGTAATTACACTCAACCCTGTTTATCCATTAGTTCAAAACATTGCCTTAATCCTATTAGGAACATCCCTAATTGTTGGATTAATCGGATCTTATATTTCAGTTACAAAACATTTGAGGTGGACACGATGAAGAAATTTTCAATCATAGTTGGGTTACTCTTATTATTTAGTGCAGTAACACCAACTATAGCCAATGAGGCTGACTTTGCTGAAAACGAAGCATATTATCGGGACTTATGTACCAGTACATTAACTAGTGATGATCGGGCCGTTTGTACATCATTTCAAGAGTACTTAAACTCAAAAATTGAAACAGCTCAATCATCAATTGATGACATTTCATCAGCAATTGCGAGTGTTGAAAACGATATCGCACAAGTCGATGAACTGATTCATGAACAACAAATCCAAATTGAAGCAGCCGAAGCAGAAATAATTGTGTTAGACGAAACAATTGTTGTTATGGAAGAGAGTATTGTTGAATTAGAAATTCAAATTGATGAACGTGCTGTTGAAATCTTAAAAGTCGAAAAACAAATCAAAGAACGACTCGTCTCAGAACAAGGAAACATGTATACCAATACACTTGTTAACTTCTTATTTGGTGGCAGATCATATACAGAAATGATCAGACGCGCTGATACGGTCACAAAAATAAACCAATACAATAAAGACCAAATGGATTGGTTTACAGAAGAAAAAAGACGCTTAGTTGATGACCAAGAAGAACTTGAGCGTCAAAAATTAGTCCTAGAAGATTCTTTAGAAAACACACAAATTCTTAAAGAAAGTTTAGAAGTAGCCAAAGCTCAAGCTGAAGAAACGGTTGCTCAATATCAAGCTCAAGTGGATGACTTAGTTGCCAAACAATTAGAACTTGAAGCTCAACAATCAATTTCATCAACAGATCTTGATTCAATCCTAGGTTCCTTTGCTGATTTAGATTCACGTGAAGAAGCATTACGCCTAGAAGCAGAACGCTTAGCAGCAGAAGCCGAAGCACAGCGCCAAGCAGCAATAGACGCGGCTGAAGAAGCAGAGCGCTTAGCAGCAGAAGAAAGAGCCAAAGAACTTCAGGATCAATCTGACCAAGCAAATCAAGACGCTGATGATATTGCTAATGGTGGCGGTGGAGTTGACATCGGTACCGGAAGTGGCTGGATTCGTCCAGTCAATAATGCTCTAATCACAGCAGGGGTTTGGTATTATCCAAGTAACGGAGTTCTGGGTGGATCTGTCCACAATGGTATGGACTTTGCGACAAGTGTCGGAACAAGTATTTTCTCAACAGGGCCAGGTGTTGTTGTATATACATATACTGGCTGTCCAACATATGGTTGGCTAGGTAATTCCTGTGGCGGTTATGGTGGTAACCAAGTGATATCCATCGTCTCAGTGAATAACTCACTCTATGCACTTAAATATATGCACTTACAATCAGCTAATGTCTCAATTGGAACTCAACTTGATACATATTCTGTGATTGGTACTGTCGGATCATCAGGTAGTTCAACAGGGCCGCACCTGCACTATGAAATTATTTATCTTGGTGACATGAGCCTATCTACTTATCTCAATAATTGGGATGGCGCAATGAACTTCACCAATCAAGGTGTGGCGATGACGCTTGATTGGATCTGTGATGTTAAAGGTCCACCATGTCGTGTTAATCCAAGTTCTGTCCATGGACTTAATGTTGGAGATCGTTATTAAGTAATATACTAATTAAAGAAGGGTCAATCATAAATATGAACCTTCTTTTTTAATTACACATATAATATTAGAAACATCACACAGAGTCATTACTCTTTTACACATAAAATCATGGTATTATATAGGATAAGCGTAGAAAAGTTTTCTATGCTTTAGAGTTAAGAGGGTGACGTTATGGAAGACAACAAAGTAAATGTAAAGCTAGAGAAGCATCTCTGGCCAGATGAAATAAAAAGTAGACAACGCAAACGATCAATTATTTTAGTAGTGATTGTTGGTTTGTTGTTTTCATTTGCTTTTGGATGGGCCACAGGAAGAGTCAATTCACGATCAAATAACAATCAACCAATTGTTAATCCTGAGAACCCAAACACAACCACACCAGTGTTAACACCAGAACAACAGTTTTCTAAGTTCCAATATATTTATGAAGTCTTAAGCAATAACTGGTATTTTTCAAATGAAATGGAAGATGCAGGTAACCAGATAATGGACAATGCCATTAACGGAATGCTTGAACTGAATGGTGATCCACATACATCTTATATGTCTCAAGAAGAACTAAAAGACTTTGAAGAAGGCATCAACCAAAACTTTGTCGGAATTGGTGTTCAATACTATCAAGTCGATGGTTACAGTATTGTTTTAAAAGTATTCAATAACTCACCAGCCGAAAACGCAGGAGTTTTGCCAGGTGATATTTTCATAGAAGTCGACGGTGTTAATGTCGTCGATTTAGATACCGATACTATTTCTGAAATGGTTAAAGGAGAAGAAAACACAATCGTCAATATCGTTTTCCAACGCAATGAAGAATTAGTCGAAACAAATATTTCGCGAGCTCCAATAACATCAACAACTTATGCTGAAATATTAGAACCAGGCATTGGTTACTTAGAACTCAATTCATTCGGACTAAGTACCCCAAATGAAGTTGAACGTGAACTACAAATGATGAAAGACAATGGTGTCACAAAAATCGTCATCGATGTACGAGACAATTCAGGCGGATATCTTCAAGCCCTAAACGAAATTGCCTCATTCTTCTTAGAACCAAATTCAGTCATCATTCAACAAGAAGATGTCGATGGTCATATCGTTAAAACATTTAGCACCAACAATCAATTTGAAAATTTTGAAGACATCGTTATCTTAATCAATCAAAATTCAGCCTCAGCTGCAGAAGTTCTAGCTTTAGCATTAAGAGACAATCTAGGCGTAGAATTAGTCGGAACTAAGACCTTTGGAAAAGGTACAGTTCAAACAACGCTACCATTGGCAGATGGTTCCTCACTAAAATACACAATTGCTCAATGGATTTCACCAAATGGTGAAAAAATCCATCACTCAGGCATTGAACCAACCATAGAAGTTAAGAGTCATGAAGTCTTTTATGCAAACACTCCAAGTTTAAAAGAAGATGAAATCATTCACGTTGATGAAGTCTCAGAGAGTCTCATTTTTGCTCAACAAGCTCTAGATTTCTTAGGTTTTAACCCAGGACGCTTTGATGGTTACTTTTCACAAGAAACATTAGAGGCATACCATCAATACCAAGAAGCCAATGAACTTGAAACAAGCGATCAAATAACACGACAAGACATCTCACAATTCTCATCGAAGGTTTACCAAAAATACAATAGCCAAATGAGAGAATTGGACATCCAATTAGAAGCAGCAATAGAATTAGTACGATGAAATTTGAACTAGTCAGTGATTATATACCCCAAGGCGATCAACCCAAAGCAATCGACGCCTTAGTAGAGGGATTAAATGAAAATGAGAAGCATCAGGTTTTACTAGGCGCCACGGGCACCGGTAAAACTTTTACCATTTCTCAAGTCATCCAAAAAGTAAACAAACCAACTCTCGTCTTTGCCCACAACAAGACATTAGCAGGTCAACTGTATTCAGAGTTTAAATCATTCTTCCCCAATAATCGGGTTGAATACTTTGTTTCAAACTTCGATTACTACCAACCAGAAGCCTATATGCCAAAGACAGATACCTATATTGAAAAAACAAGTATGATTAACGAAGAACTCGATATGCTACGACTTGCGGCATTAAACGCAGTCCTACAGCGACGAGATACCATCATTGTAGCTTCAGTGGCCTGTATCTACGCATCCTCAGACCCAAGACTGTATCAAGAGATGTTATATACACTGCGAGTTGGCCAAATGATTGACCGCAATGACTTGCTCAAAGAATTAGTCCATCGCCAATACCAACGAAACGATATTGAAATGAAACGCGGAACCTTCAGGGTCAGAGGCGACGTTATTGAACTGATGCTAGGATATAGCGATGAGTTTGTTATTCGAGTCGAAATGTTTGGCGATGAAATCGAAAGAATTACCGAAGTCGACCCATTAACAGGTGTCGTCAAAACAGGGTATCAGTTATATCATATTTTTCCAGCCAATGAATATGCCCGAAAGAAACGAGATATTTTAGAAGCCTGTATAAAGATTGAAGCTGAATTAGAGGAGCGCTTAAAAGTCTTAAACGCTGAAAATAAACTTGTCGAAGCTCAACGCTTAGAACAAAGAACACGCTATGATTTAGAATCACTCAGAGAATTAGGCATGGTTTCAGGTATCGAAAACTATTCCCAACACATCGACGGCCGAACTGATGATCAAAGACCATGGAATCTATTTGACTATTTTCCTGAAGATTATTTGTTTGTGATTGATGAAAGTCACGCCTCACTGCCTCAAGTTAGAGGTATGTACAATGGTGACCGTTCACGAAAAACAACCCTGGTTGAGTACGGCTTCAGACTCCCAAGTGCTTTAAACAATCGACCAATGCGCTTTGATGAATTCACAGGCATGATTAATCAAGTCATCTATGTCTCAGCCACACCAGGTGACTATGAACTCGATTTAGTCGACAATAAAGTTGTTGAACAAATTATTCGACCAACAGGACTCTTAGATCCAATCGTTGAAGTACGACCAATTCATGGTCAAATTGATGATTTAATTCATGAAGTCAAGGAACGAATCAAAAAAGATGAACGAACTTTAATCACCACATTAACCGTTAAAATGGCTGAAGACTTAACCCAATACCTTCAAAACATGAACATGAAAGTAGGCTATCTTCACCATGAAACCAAGACCCTAGAGAGAATAGAAATTCTAAGGGAATTACGACAAGGAAAGATTGATGTCTTAGTCGGAATCAATCTACTCAGAGAAGGGCTGGACTTACCTGAAGTCAGTTTAATTGTTATCTTAGATGCAGACAAGGAAGGATTCCTACGATCAAAACGCTCCCTGGTTCAAATTATTGGACGAGCAGCTCGAAATGAAAATGGTCGTGTCATTATGTATGCTGATAAAATGACAGATTCAATGGACTATGCGATTAATGAAACAAATCGTCGTCGCTCAATCCAACAAGCTCATAATGAGAAACATGGAATCATACCCAAAACAATTAAGAAAGAAGTACGAGATGCCATCGCAGGAAAAGAAACCAAAGAGATGTCACGTAAATTTCTTAATAAAGCCAAATCCAAACAAACCAAAAAAGAACGCGAACAACTACTCGAAAATCTACGTCACGAAATGCGCGAAGCAGCCCGTGTTCTGGACTTTGAAAGAGCTGCTGAACTACGCGATATTATCCTAGATATTGAAAATTGAGGACTTATGGAAAAAAATAAAATTATTATTAAAGGGGCTCGTGAAAACAACCTTAAAAACATAAACATCGAAATACCAAGAAATAAGCTCGTCATTATGACAGGACTCTCTGGAAGTGGGAAAACATCACTCGCCTTTGATACCATCTACGCTGAAGGTCAAAGACGCTATGTCGAGTCTCTTTCAGCTTACGCACGCCAATTTTTAGGAGGCAGTGAAAAACCAGACGTCGACAGCATTGAAGGCTTAAGTCCAAGCATCGCCATCGACCAAAAAACAACCCACAACAACCCGCGTTCAACCGTCGGTACGGTTACTGAAATATATGACTATTTACGCTTACTATATGCTCGAATAGGGGTTGCTTATTGTCCCATTCATAATATCGAGATCAGTAGTCAAACAGTAGGTCAGATGATTCGTCGCATTGAAACTTATGCACAAGGCTCAAGACTTACTATCTTAGCCCCAATTATTAAAAACAAGAAGGGCACTCATAAAGATTTACTCGCCAACTTAACCAAAGATGGCTTTGTTCGAGTACGAGTCAATAAAGAATTAAAAGTTATCGATGAAGTAGGTGACTTAGATAAAAACAAACGACACGATATTGATGTCGTCGTCGACCGCATCATTTTAAGAGAAGGGAGTGAAACAAGACTTCATGATTCACTCGAAACAGCCCTTAAACTTTCAGGCGGAATTACGAAAGTATTAGTTGATGATGAAGAGCTTTTATTCTCATCTAAACATGCATGTCCTGAATGTGGCTTCTCAATCGAACATATGGAGCCACGACTCTTCTCATTTAATGCGCCATTAGGAGCCTGCCATACATGTAAAGGAATTGGTGTGACACAACATTTGGATGTCGATTTACTGATTCCAGACAAAACTAAAAGTATAAATCAAGGTGCTATTCTCTACTTTAAAAACACCGTCAACACCGAAAATCTTGAATGGCAAGAATTTGACGTTCTATTAAAACATTATAAAATTGATAAAGATGTTCCAATGGAAAAACTCAGTAAAAAAGACTGGGAATTCTTATTAAAAGGCTCAAACAAACCAATTGGTTTTACACTCTACTCAAGAAGTGGCTCTATTCATAGTAAAACAGGCTTCATTGAAGGCATTCAAACACTTATTGAGCGCCGCTTCGCTGAGACAACCTCTAATTATTACCGTGATTGGGTTGCGAATTTCATGTCAGAACAAACTTGTAATACATGTCATGGACGTCGACTAAATGAAGAAGCCTTAAGTGTAAGAATTGCTGATAAGAATATATTTGAATGGACACAACTTGCTATAAGTGAAAGCTTAGAGTTTTTAGACACTCTACAATTAAGTGAAATGAACCAAGAAATTGCTCACTTAATTCTACAAGAAATCCATTCCCGTCTAAGCTTCTTAAAAACAGTTGGCTTAGAATATTTAACACTGTCACGATTAGCCGGGTCTTTATCAGGTGGTGAAGCCCAACGAATCCGTTTAGCCAATCAAATAGGCTCACAGTTAACGGGTGTTTTATATGTTTTAGATGAACCAAGTATCGGACTACACCAACGAGACAATCAGAGACTCATTGACGCTTTAAAAGAAATGAGAGACTTAGGTAACTCGCTTATTGTTGTAGAACATGATGAAGAAACAATGCTTCAGTCAGATTGGGTCATTGACATTGGACCCTATGCAGGAATTCATGGTGGTGAAGTAATCGCCTCAGGGACTCCTCAAGAAATTATGGATAATCCTAACTCAATTACAGGGCAATATTTAAGTGGTACTCTAAAAATCGATATTCCCCAAAGCCGTCGTAAAGGCAATGGTAAAAAGATTAAAGTCATAGGTGCTAAACAAAACAACTTAAAAAATATTAATATAGACATACCATTAGGCACCTTTACCTGTATTACAGGTGTCTCTGGATCAGGTAAATCATCCTTAGTTAATGATGTTATCGGTAATGGTA